>CALBTN010000356.1 GCA_937967345.1 uncultured Rubrivivax sp.
TCGTCGCCGAGCGCTTCGGCGGCCAGACGCTGGACACGCTGGGCATCGAGAACTATCCGTCGGTGCTGGAAACCGACGGTCCCAAGTTCGCTGCGGCGTTGGAAGCCCATGTGCGCGCCTACGACGTCGAGCTGATCAACAACCAGCGCGTGCAGGCGCTGGTGCCGGCGGCACAGGCCGGCGGCCTGGCCAGCGTCAAACTGTTCAACGGCGCCGAGTTGAAGGCGCGCACGGTGGTGCTGGCGCCGGGCGCGCAGTGGCGCAACGTCGGCGTGCCGGGCGAGGCCGAGTACCGCACCAAGGGCGTGGCCTACTGCCCGCACTGCGACGGCCCGCTGTTCAAGGGCAAGCCGGTGGCGGTGATTGGCGGCGGCAACTCCGGCGTCGAAGCGGCGATCGACCTGGCCGGCATCGTCGGCCACGTCACCGTGCTCGAGTTCCTCGACCAGCTCAAGGCCGACGCGGTGCTGGTGAAGAAGCTGCACAGCCTGCCCAACGTCACCGTGCACCTGAATGCGCAGACGCTGGAGATCCTCGGCGACGGCAGCCGGATGAACGCGCTGCGCTTCAAGGACCGCACGAGCGGTGCCGAGACCACGCTCGATCTGGCCGGCGTGTTCGTGCAGATCGGCCTGGTGCCCAGCACCGAGTTCCTCAAGGGCACGGTGGAGCTCAGCCGCTTCGGCGAGATCGTGGTCGACGACCGCGGCGCCACCAGCGTGCCCGGCGTGTTCGCGGCCGGCGATGCGACGACCACGCCGTACAAGCAGATCGTCATCGCCGCCGGTGACGGCGCGAAGGCGGCGCTGTCGGCCTTCGACCACCTGATCCGCCATTCGGCGACGGCCTGACGGGCAGCGCTCAGGCGGGCGCCGCCATCGTGCGATCGCGGCGCCACCCGTCCAGCCAGTACAGCAGCAGCGCGGCCCAGATCAGCGCAAAGCCGAGCAGCCGCGCGCGGTCGAAGGGCTCGTGGAACACCCACACGCCCAGGCCGAGCTGAATCGTCGGCCCGATGTACTGCAGCAGCCCGACGGTGGCCAGCGGCAGCCGCCGCGCCCCGGCCGCAAACAGCAGCAGCGGCAGCGCAGTCAGCGGGCCGGCCGCGAGCAGCCAGGCATCCAGCGCCCAGTCGCCTTGGCCCATCGCGCCGCGGCCGCTGAAGCTCCACCAGGCCAGCAGCGGCAGCACCAGCGGCGCGAGCAGCAAGGTCTCCAGCGCCAGACCTTCGAGCGCGCCCAGCGGCGCGGTCTTGCGCATCAGCCCGTACAGGCCGAAGCTGCCGGCCAGCGCCAGCGCGATCCACGGCGGTCGCCCGGCCAGCACGGCCAACCACAGCACGCCGGCCGTGGCCAGCGCCACCGCCGCCCACTGCACGCGCTCGAGCCGCTCGTGCAGCACCAGCACGCCCAGCAGCACGTTGACGATCGGGTTGATGAAGTAGCCCAAGCTGGCCTCGACCACCTGGTTGCTCTGCACCGCGTACACGTACAGCAGCCAGTTGCCCGACAGCAGTAGCGCACTCAACGCGAAGGTCGCGAGCCGGCGCGGCTGTACCGCCACGCCGCGCAGCCAGGCAAAGCGGCGCAGCAGCGCCAGCAGCAGCAGCACGAACAGCAGCGACCACACCGAGCGGTGCAGCACCACTTCGAACGGCGGCACCGCGGCGATGCGTTGGAAGTACAGCGGGAACAGCCCCCACATCACGAAGGCGAGGGCAGCGTAGACAATGCCGGGATTCATCGCGGCGCGCATTGTCGCCGCAGCCCGCATCGACCGCTTGCGAGGAGGTCTGTCCCATGAAACGCCTGGCCGTGCTCACCAGCGGGGGCGACGCCCCCGGCATGAACGCCGCGATCCGCGCGGTCACGCGCAGCGCGCTGGCCAGCGGCATCGAGGTGTATGGCGTGCGCGACGGCTTCTCGGGGCTGATCGACGGGCGCTTCGAGCCCTTCGGCCCGCGCCAGGTCGGCGGCATCCTGCCGCTGGGCGGCACCATGCTCGGCACCGCGCGCTGCCCGCAGATGCGCAGCGCGCAGGGCCAGCAGCAGGCGCTGGCGGCGCTGGCGGCGCGCCAGATCGACGCGCTGGTGGTCATCGGCGGCAACGGCTCGCAAAGCGGCGCGCAGGCGCTGGCGGCCCAGGGCCTGGCGGTGGTGGGCGTGGCCTCGACCATCGACAACGACCTGCTGGGCACCGACATCACCATCGGCGCGACCACCGCGGTCGATGTCGCGCTGGAGTCGATGGACCGGCTGCGCGTGACTGCCTCGTCGCACCGGCGCGGCTTTCTGATCGAGGTGATGGGGCGCGACTGCGGCTATCTGGCGGCGACGGTCGGCGTGGCCGGCGGCGCCGAGGTGATCTGCGTGCCCGAGCAGCCGATCACGCCCGAGGCAGTTGCTGCCGGCGTGCGCGACGCCTACGCCCGCGGCAAGACGCACGCGCTGGTCGTGGTGGCCGAAGGCGCGGCGCAGAACGCCGACACGCTGGCGCAGTACTTCAAGGCGCACGCCAGCGGGCTGGGTTTCGACATGCGCGTGTGCAAGCTCGGCCACGTGCAGCGCGGCGGCGCGCCGGGCGTGAGCGACCGCATGCTGGCCACCCGGCTCGGCGTCGGCGCGGTGCAGCAGCTTTGCCGCGGCCAGCACGGCGTGCTGATCGGACTGGTCGGCGGCCAGATCCAGGCCACGCCGCTGGCCGAGATCGCCAACCGCACCAAACCGGTCGACCTGGAACTGCTGGCGCTGGCGCAGACGCTGGCGCGCTGAGCGGTTCAAGCCGCGCCAGCGCCCTGTGCCATAAGCACCTCAGCGTCGGGACGCTCGGCGTACAGCCGCTCGACCAGCGCGGCGCGATGCGCAAGCACCGCGCGCTGGTTGATCGAGCCCTTGTCGGTGAGCTCGCCGCGGTCGATGTTCGGCGGCTCGGCCAGCAGCAGCGCGCGCGCGACCCGGTTGGCGCTGCCGCTGCCGTCCAGCCACAGCCGATCGAGCAGCTGCTGGAAGAACTCGCGCACGCCGGCGTCGGCCAGCACCTGCTCGGCGCTGGTCTGGCTGCCCAGGCCGAAGCGGCGCCTCGCGTCGTCGATGCGCGGGAAGATCAGCGCGCCCACTGCGTTGCGGTTCAGCCCGGTCAGCACCACGTCCTGCACCAGCGGGTCGCCGGCCAGCACGATCTTCATGCGCAGCGGGCCGACGTTGACGAAGGTGCCGGTGGACAGCTTGAAGTCCTCGGCGATGCGCCCGTCGAAGCGCAGCCCGCGCCGCGGATCGGCGTCATCGATGAAGCGCACCGCGTCGCCGCTGCGGTAGTAGCCCTCGTCGTCGAAGGCCGCGGCGGTGTGCGCCGCGTCGCGCCAGTAGCCGGGCATCAGGTTCGGCCCCTTGAAGCGGATCTCTAGCTTGCCCTCGGTGGGCACCAGCTTGACCTGCACGCCCGGCGCCGGCAGCCCGACATCGCCGCTTTGGACGTCGCTGCCCAGCGCGAAGGTGCAGGCCGGCGAAGTCTCGGTCATGCCCAGGCCGCTGAAGATGCAGATGCGCTCGCCGGTGGCGGCCAGCGCGTGGCGGTCGAGCTGGTCCCACACCGCCTGGCTCAGGCCGGCGCCGGCGAACATGAAGGCATTGACGCGCGAGAACAGCGACTCGCGCAGCGCGGCGTCGCCGTCCATCGCCCGGGCGATTTCCTCGAAACCCTTGGGCACGTTGAAGTAGAGGGTCGGTGCGATCTCGCGCAGGTTGCGCAGCGTCGGCGCGATGCCCGCCGGCGTGGGCTTGCCGGCGTCGATGTACAGCGTGCCGCCGTTGTATAGCGCCAGGCCGACGTTGTGGTTGCCGCCGAAGGTGTGGTTCCACGGCAGCCAGTCGAGCAGCACCGGCGGCTCGTCGGCGACGAAGGCGAAGCACTGGCGCAGCATCTGCTGGTTCGCGCACAGCATGCGCTGGGTGTTGATCACGCCCTTGGGCTGCCGCGTCGAGCCCGAGGTGAACAAGAACTTGGCGATGGTG
Source organism: uncultured Rubrivivax sp. (assembly GCA_937967345.1). Taxonomy (GTDB): domain Bacteria; phylum Pseudomonadota; class Gammaproteobacteria; order Burkholderiales; family Burkholderiaceae_C; genus Rubrivivax. Next base: position 4,011 of record CALBTN010000356.1, read on the forward strand.
TCGGGGCCGACGCGGCTGTGCGCTGCCAATTCCTCATCGCCCGGCGCGGTGGCCAGCAGCGCGTCGAAGCGGCTGATGCGCCGGCCCTGCAGCGCCGGGGCATCGTCGCCGCGGCCGAGCCAGACCTCCACCTCGGGCGGCATCACGGCGGCGATCGCGCGGCCGAAGGCGTGGCCGTCGGCGGCGTAGACCAGCCCCGGCGTCAAGGTCGCGACGATGTGCTCGAGCCGCGCGAAGTCCTGCGACACGGTGCTGTAGGCCACCGACAGCGGCGCGTAGGGCACGCCCACCCACTGCGCGGCCAGGCCCAGGGTGTAGTGCTCGAGGTCGTTGTCCGACAGGATCACGATCGGCCGCTGCGCATCCAGGCCGCGCAGCGCCAGCGCCTGGCCGATGCGGCGCGCGCGCTCGAGCATGGCGGCGTAGCCGATCGTGATCCACTGGCCGTCGGGCCCGCGCTGCGCGACCTGCACACGATCGGGGATCTCGCGCGCCCAGTGTTCGAGGCGGTCGGTCAGCCGTTCGGGGTAGGGCAGCAGCGCCTCGGTCGAGCGCAGGTGGTGCACGCCGCTCGCGTCGACGCTGTGCCGCACGTCGATGCTGCCGCCGACGTGCACCGCACGGTGGCGCACCGCGCTCACGGCTTCGGCGCCTTCGCCACCTTGGCCGCGCGGCCGTCGAGAAAGTCGCGCATGCGCTGCTTGGCCGCCGGGTCGGCCTGGGCGATGGCGGCGACCAGCGACTCGACGAACAGGGCTTCCGTCGGCGGCAGCTCGGCGATGCGCGGCAGCGCCTGGATCACCGCGAAATTCGACAGCGGCGCATTGCCGCAGATCTTGTGCGCCAGCTCCAAGCCCTTGGCCAGGCCGGTGCCGGGTTCGACCAGGTAGTGGCTCAAGCCGGCTTGCTGGCCTTCGTCGGCATCGAGCACGCGGCCGGTGAGCATCATGTCGGCCATGCGCGCCGCACCGATCAGCCGCGGCAGCCGCACCGAGCCGCCACCGCCGACGAACAGGCCGCGCTGGCCCTCGGGCAAGCCGTAGTACGCGCCGCGCTCGGCGACGCGGATGTGCGCGGCCGCGGCGATCTCCAGGCCGCCGCCGATGACCGCGCCGTGCAGCACCGCGACCACCGGCACCGGCGCGTACTGCAGCTTGTCCAGCACCGCGTGCCACATGCGCGAGTGCAGCACGCCTTCATACACGCTGCGCTCGGCCAGCTCCGCCAGGTCCAGCCCGGCACAGAAGTGCTGGCCCTCGCCGCTGAGCACGATGCAGCGCACTGCGGCGTCGAGCTGAGTCAACGCGTGCTCCAACTGCAGCAGCAGCGCATCGTTGACCGCATTGCGCTTGCCCGAGCGGTTCAGCCGCAGCTGCAGCACCGCGGCGTCGCGTTCGCTGCGGATCAGCACGTCTTCGCGGGCATCGGGGGGCAGCGTCATGGCGCGTCGGCCGCGGCGGGCGGCAAGGGCAGGGCGGGTCGGCTATGGTAAGCACCAGCGCGCGGCGGCGGCGCCGGCGATGCCCCCGAATCCAAGCAGGAGATGCCCGATGAAGGTCGACGAGTTGATCGCGATCGACACCCACACCCATGCCGAGGTGTCGTGCTGGAACCCCTTCGACGCCTACGGCGAAGAGTACGACCGCGCCGCCGATAAGTACTTCCGCAGCAATCGGCGCCCGACTATCGCCGAGACGGTGGCCTACTACCGCGAACGCAACATCGGGCTGGTGATGTTCACGGTGGACGCCGAGACCAAGCTGGGGCGCCGGCGCATCCCCAACGAGGAGATCTGCGAGGCCGCGCGCGACAACGCCGACATGATGATCGCCTTTGCCAGCATCGACCCGCACAAGGGCAGGATGGGCGCGCGCGAGGCGCGCCGGCTGATCGAGCAGCACGGCGTCAAGGGCTTCAAGTTCCACCCCACGGTGCAGGACTTCGAGCCCTACGACAAGATGGCCTGGCCGATCTACGAGGTCATCGCCGAGCACAAGCTGCCGGCGATCTTCCACAGCGGCCACTCGGGTATCGGCTCGGGCATGCGCTGCGGCGGCGGGTTGCGGCTGCGCAACAGCAACCCGATGCTGCTGGAAGACGTGGCGATCGCGTTCCCGGACATCCAGATCGTGGTCGCGCACCCGAGCTGGCCGTGGCAGGACGAGGCGCTGAGCCTGGCGCTGCACAAGCCGAACGTGTGGATCGACCTGTCGGGCTGGAGCCCGAAGTACTTCCCGCCGCAACTGGTGCAGTACGCGAACACGCTGCTGGCCGAGCGCATGCTGTTCGGCAGCGACTACCCGCTGATCACCCCCGATCGCTGGCTCGCTGACTTCGACGAGGCCGGATTCAAGGACCGCGTCAAGCCCGGCATCCTGAAGGGCAACGCGATGCGGCTGCTGGGGCTGCAGTCCAGCTTGCAGGCCGCGGCCGGCGCGTAGCGGCAGGCGGCCGCCTTAGCGCGTCAGGCGCGCCCAGGCTTCGTACAGGTCTTCGCCCTCGTCGCGCACCGGCAGGCTGCGTAGCGGCATCTCGCGCTGCTCGATCGGCCGCGCGATCTCCAGGTAGCCGCGCTCGGCCGACAAGCCGTGCGCTGCGCCGTCTTCGTTGGAATAGGCGTAGTAGACCTGGGTCACGCCGGCCAGGTACATCGCCGTCAGGCACATCGGGCACGGGTAGCCGCTGGCATAGACGGTGCTGCCGGACAAGTCGGTGCTGCCCTGCGTCTTGGCGGCGATGCGCACCGCCTGCATCTCGGCGTGCGCGGTGGGGTCGCACAGCGCGTCGACCTGGTTGACGGCGCTGGCGAGCACCTTGCCGTGGCGCACCAGCACCGCGCCGAACGGCCATGTCTTGCGCTCACGCAGGTTGCGCATCGCCAGGCGGATGGCGTCGAGCATGTGCTTGTCGGCGCTGGAATCAGGACGGTTCATGACTCGAGACTCCTGCCGCAATCAAGGGCCGCATCGGGTTGAAGAAGGCGCGCTGCACTCAGCTTGGGGATGGGTGCGCACCGCGCCGCAGGGCGGCTTGACGCTCAGCGCGCGCGCTTGCGCGGCGGCCACGGCTTCCAGCGCCGGTGCGTCCACCACCACTGCTCGGGCCGGCGCACGATCAGCCGCTCGAGCGCACGGTTGAACTCGCGCGTGGTCTGGCGGATCGCCTCGTTGGTGTCGGCGTGCTCGACCACCGGCACCGGCGCCTCGAAGCGCAGCACGTGCTTGCCGTTGCGCTCGCGCCAGCTCGCCGCCGGCACCACCGGCGCGCCGGTGGCCAGCGCGATCACCGCCAGGCTGCGAAAGGTGCCGGCGGCGTGGCCGAAGAACTCGACTTGCACGCCGTCCTTGCGCTGCGCGTGCTGGTCGAACGGAAACACCACCAGGTCGCCTGCAGCCAGCCGTTCGAGGATCGCATCGAGCCCGCCGCGCTTGGGCAGCACGCCAAAGCCGGCCTTGCGAAAGCGCCGCGTCACCAGCCGGTCCAGCCATTCGGGCCGGATCGGCCGGCGCACGAAATGAAAGCGCCCGTTGGCCTGGGGAAAGCTCGCCAGCCCCGCGCTGGTGGCGACCTCGAAGTTGCCGAAGTGGCCGGTGAGGATCAGCACCCCCTTGCCCAGCGCATGCGCGCCCAGCAGGGTGTCGAGGTTATCCACCCGCACCATCGCCATGCGCCGCGCCCGCGGCAGCCACGGGTAGACCGCGAACTCCCACAACAACCGGCCCAGATGGCCGTAATGCGCCTGGGCGAGCCGCACGATCTCGGCCTCGTCGACGGCGTCGCCGTACACGCGCCGCAGGTTGTCCAGCACCACGCCGCGGCGCAACGGCAGCAGCCGGTACAACCACTGCGCGGCCAGCGACGGCTCGGCGTGGGCCGGGCGGGCCACCGCCATCGCCGTGGCCTGGCCGCGGTCGTGGGTCAGCGACAGGCTGATGCCGCTGAAGCGGTTGCGCCCCAGCGCCAGTTGCGCCGCATCGCTGAGCACCGCTTTGGGCGCGCCATAGCCGTCGCGCACGATCGAGAAGTCGACACTGCCCAGCGCGCCCAGCGCGGCTTCACGCGGGAACAGCTTGACGCAGGCTTCCTTGGCGGCGAAGCGCGCAGCCAGGCTGGCCGCGCGGCCCGGCCCGTCGCCGGCGTCTTGCAACTCCTGCGCCGAGAAATAGTTGCCCAGCTCGCCGACCGGGGTTTCGTTCAGCAGCCGCTCGATGCGCGCGAGCTGCACCGTATCGACGCCGCAGCGCGCGGCACCGTCGGGCAGGGTGGGTGATGGCGGTGCTGCGCTCACGCCGGCGTGGCGCGCAGCAGGCATGCCGCGTTGCTGCCGCCAAAGCCGCGCGACAGCACCAGCGCCACGTCGCCGCGCGGCACCGCGTGCGCCGCGCTGGCGGCGATGGCCGCACCTTGCTCATCGATTTGCTCGAGCCCGGCGATGCCCGGCACGCTGCCAGCGCGCAGCGCGTGTACCGCCAGCACCGCGTCGATCAACCCGGCGGCGGCCAGCAGGTGGCCAAAGGCCCACTTGAAGCCGGTGACCGGCGGCATGGCGGCACCGAACACCTGTTCCAGCGCTTTGGCCTCGGAGCGGTCGGAGTTGGGCGTGCCGTTGCCGTGGGCGACGACCATGCCGACATCGGCGGGCTGCAGCCCGGCATCGGCCAGCGCGGCGGCGATCGCGCGCGTCAAACCGTCGCCGTCGTCGCGCACCGGCAGCAGGCCCTGCGCCTCGCCGGCGCTGCCGCTGCCCAGCACCTCGCCCAGCACCGCGGCGCCGCGCGCGGCCGCGGCGTCGGCGGTCTCCAGCGTCAGCGCGGCCGCGCCTTCGCCCATCGCGCTGCCGTCGTGCCGGGCGTCGAATGGCCGCAGCGCCTGCGCCGACAGCAGCCCGAGCTGGTGGTAGTACAGCAGCGTCTGCGGCTCGATCGGCGCGTCGTGCGCGGCCACCACGGCCCGGCTGCATTCGCCGGCTCGCAGCGCCGCCGCGGCTTCGGCCAGCGCCAGCAGCCCGCTGATGCTGTGGTGCGTGACGCAGGCGTTGGGCCCCTTCAGGCCGTGGCGGATGCCGACGTGGCCGAGCACGTTGTTCGGCAGCGAACGCAGCAGCCACAACGGGTTGACCGTGTCGGCGAGCTGCGCGCCAAAGGCCGGCAGCTCGCCCTTGGCCGCGGCGATCAGCGGCAGGTAGTCGTACTGGTTGGCGAAACTGCCGCCGCCCGAGCCGACGAACACGCCGGTGGAGTCGGCGAAGGCGGCGGCCGCGGCCTCGTCCAGGCCGTCGCGCCAGGCGGTGAAGCCGGCCTGCTCGATCGCGCGGTCGGCCGCGTACAGGCCGAACACGTCGGTGCGGCGGATGTGCTTGAGCAGCTTGCGGTCACCGGTGAGCTTGCCGGCGTTGTAGTCGGCCACCTCGGCCGCCACCGTGACCGGCCAGCCGCTGCTGTCCCACTGCGTGATCGGCGCGATGGCCGAGCGGCCGGCGTGCAGCGCGCCCAGGATGGCCTCGGGCGTGGCGCCAGCGCCGCAGATCGCGCCGCTGCCGGTGATCAACACGCGCGGTGGCTTCACAGCAGCGCCTCCACGTCGTCGGGGTGCCTGAAGGCCAGGCAGCTGTTGGAGCCGCCGAAGCCCAGCGAGTTGGACAGCGCGATGCGGATGCGCCGCTGGCGCGGCGCGTCGCGCACGATATCGACATCGCAGTCGGGGTCGAGCTCGCACAGGTTCGCGTTGACCGGCAGCGTGCCGTGGTGGATGGCCAGCGCGCACACCGCGGCCTCCACCGCACCGGCCGCGGCGATCAGGTGGCCGGTCACGCTCTTGGTGGAGCTGACCGCGAGCTGCATGCGCTGCTCGCCCCACACCGCCTTGACCGCCGCGCATTCGCTGCGGTCGTTCATCGGCGTGGAGGTGCCGTGCGCGTTCAGGTAGTTGACGTCGGCAAGCTGTGCGCCGGCATCTGCGACGGCCTGGCGCATCGCCTGGATCGGCCCGTCGCCCGACGGGTGCGAATCGGTGATGCGGTAGCTGGACAGCGAGTTGCCGTCGCCGGCCAGCTCGGCGTAGATGTGCGCGCCGCGCTTTCGCGCCGCGTGCCATTCTTCCAGCACCAGGAAGCCCGCGCCCTCGCCGAGCACGAAGCCGTTGCGCGTGGCGTCGAAGGGGCGGCTGGCGCGCTCGGGCGTGTCGTTGTCGGGCGACACCGCGTTGAGCAGGCAGAAACCCGCCAGCCCGACCGGGTTGATCATCGAGTCGAAGCCGCCGGCCAGCACGCAGTCGGCCTCGCCGCGGCGGATCAGCTTCAGCGCGGTGCCCACCGCCTGGCCGCCGGACGCACACGCGGTGTGCACCGAGCTGCTGTAGCCCTCGATGCCGAACACCCGCGTCAGCAGCGACGCGCCGCCGGTGGCGTTGCTGCGGCAAAACACCAGCGGGTCGGCCGCCGAACCGTGGGCCTGCAGCAGCCGCTGCGGGTCGATCTCGCCGGCGGGCGCGGCTTCGCGCTGCACCTGCGCCAGCTCGTCGTAGCTCACGCCCATCATGCCGGTGCCGACGACGCAGCCCCAGCGCGCGGCGGTGGCGGCGCTCGGGCGGATGCCGGCATCGGCCAAGGCCTGGGCCGCGGCCACCAGCGCGAAACGGTGCGACCGGTTGGCCAGCTTCAGCAGCTTGCGATCACCGGCGGCGCGCACCACGGCCGCCTCGTCCAGAGCCTTGACCTCGGCGGCGATGCGCACCGAAAAGCCGCTGGCGTCGAAGCTGGCGATGCGCGCGGCGCCGCTGCGCGCGGCCAGCAGCGCGCTCCAGGTGCTGGCCACGTCGTTGCCGACCGGGGTGACCAGCCCGAGGCCGGTGATCGCCACGCGGCGGCGTTGGCTCATGTCGTGCTCTCCGGGGTGACTTCGATGCGCGCGCTGGCCACCGGTTTGTCGTCGCCGCGCGCGCTGAGCTTCAGCCTCGCGCGCTGCGCGTCGATGTCTTGCAGCACGGCTTCGAGCTGCAGCGTCGCACCGGGCGCGGTGAACGAGCGGATCTTCACCTGGCTGACCTTGGCCACCGCCAACGTGCCCGCGCCGGCCAGCGGTGCTGATTGCCCGGCCAGCTGCAGCGACAGCGCCGCCAGCGCGTCCATCAGCAGCGTGCCGGGAAACACCGCACGGCGCGCGAAGTGGTCGCCGAAGTACGGCGCCGCCGCGGCCTCGGGCACCTGCAGCGTTGCCGTGATGCGCTCGCCCGGTTGCAACTGCAGGTCGCGCAGGGCGGGCAGCGGCACGCCGCCAAAGCGGCCCGGGGCGGTGCCGGTGCCGATCAGGGTATGGAAGTCGGCGCGCACCGCCTCGGGCGCATCGAATTCGTCCATCGCCAGCATCGGCCCGACGCTGTCGACCAGCTCCAGCGCCAGCCGGCCGCCGATCAGCGCCTTGCCGCTGTAGGCCACGGCCTCGGCGTCGCAGCGTTCGATGTCGGCCTGCAGTTGCAGCGTGCAGCCCGGACGCGGCTGCAGGTGGTAGTGCACCGTGTTGGCCAAGCCCGCGACCGGACGCAAGGCGAAGTCAAGCTGCGCCATCGCCGACCAGGCGGCCAACTGCCCGACCGCCTCGGCCATCAGCGAAGCCGGAAAGCGCACCCCGGCCGGCACCGTGTAGACGCCTTCGATGCGGCCACCGTCGCGCCGCGTGATGCGGTCGACGAAGGAGAAGCTGCGAAAGCGCCCGGTCACTCGGGGGAGCTCAGGCGGCCAGTGCGCGCTGCGCGCGGATCACCACCTTGCAGAAGGTCTCGGTGGTGAACAGCCGCGGCACGTCGGCGGCCTTCAGCGGGGTCTTGAAGCGCTCGGCGGGCACTTCGCTCAAGAACTCGCGCAGCCGCGCCAGCCCGGCCTCGGTGACCACGCCCTTGGTCTCGAACTCGGCCTCGGGCAGCGGGCCGCGCGCGTCCTCGACGATCTTGCCGCGCGGGATCTTCACGCCGAAGCCCTTCTCGAGCCGGAACACCAGGTCGAGAAAGTCGATCGACTCGGCGTCCAGGTCGGCGATCAACGACGACTGCGGCTTGACCTCGTCGACCTCGCAGCCGAGCGCGTCGGCGACGATCTGCGCGACCTTGGGGTAGACCTCGTCGATCTGGGCTTGGCTGATGGCCTGTTCTGACATGGGAATTCCTTCTTGCTGTTGCGGCGCTTGCAGCGATGGCTGCGCTTGCCGCTATTCCATCTTGAAGCCGCCGTCGACGTGCAGCACCTCGCCGGTGATGTAGTCGCCGAAGCGCGAGGCGAGAAACCACACCGCGTGGGCCACGTCCTGCGCCTGTCCGTAGCGGCGAAGCAGGATTCGCGTCTTGATCTGATCGTCGGCCAACTCGCGCACCTGCTGCGACATCTCGGTCTCGATCACGCCGGGGGCCACGCAGTTTACCGTGATGCGCCGCGACGCCAGCTCCACCGCCATCGCCTTGGTGAAGGCGTTGATCGCGCCCTTGCTGGCCGCGTAGTTGGCCTGGCCGCGCCCGCCCTTGTCGGCCGCCACCGAGCTGAGGTTGACGATGCGCCCCGAACGCTTGGAGATCATGTGGCGCGCCACCGCGCGCGTGACGTTGAACGCGCCGACCACGTTGGTGTCGAGCACCGCGCGGATGTCGTCGTCCTCCAGCATGCCCAGCAGGTTGTCGCGCACGATGCCGGCGTTGTTGACCAGCACGTCGATGCGCCCGCGCTGCTCGACGATGCGCTCGACCGCATCGGTCACTGCGGCGGCATCGGTGACGTCGGCGCGCAGCGCCTCGCAGCGGCCGCCGGCGGCGAGCACGCCGTCGACCACCTCTTGCGCGGCCGCCGCGTTGTCGCGGTAGAAGAACACCACGTCCATGCCGTCGCGCGCGAACAGCTCGACGATGGCGCGGCCGATGCCGCGGCCGCCGCCGCTGACCAGCGCCACCTTGCCCGCCAGGCCCGAGTCGATGTCCATGGCACAGCTGCTCAGCCGGAGATCGCGAAGCCGCCGTCGACGAACAGCGTGTGGCCGTTGATCATGCCGGCTTCGGGCAGGCACAGCAGGTACACCGCGCCGGCGACGTCGTCGGGGGTGAGCACCGGGCCGGCCGGGGTGCGCGCGCTGAACGACTCGAGCACCTGCTCGCGGTTGGGAAAGTACGCCAGCGCGTCGGTGTCGACCACGCCGGCGCTGACCGCGTTGACGCGCACGCCGTTCGGGCCCATCTCCTGCGCCAGTGATCGCACCAGCGATTCCAGCGCCGCCTTCGATGCGCCGATGAACGCGTAGTTCGGCATCGCCCGCACCGAACCCAGGCTGGACATCGCGATGATGCGCGCGCCCGGGCGCAGCAGCGGCGCCGCGCGCTGCGCCAGCAGGTTCAGCGCGAAGGCGTTGGTTTCCATGCACCAGCGCCAGTGTTTCAGCGACATCTGCAGCGCCGGCTTGAGCACGCCGCTGGCGGCGTTGCTGACGACGATGTCGAGATGGTCGAAGTGCTTGCGCAGCTCGGTGAACATCTCGTCCACGCTGTCGGGCTGGCTGACGCTGGCCTGGATTGCCACCGCGCGGCGGCCCAGCGCGCGAAACTGCTCGCACAGCGCCTCGGCCTCGGCCTGGCTGTTGTAGTAGTTGACCACCACGTCGCAGCCCGCCGCTGCCAGCTTGGTGGCCACCGCCTTGCCGATGCCGCGCGCCGCGCCGGTCACCAAGGCCACCTTGCCGCTGAGCGTGGGCGCGGTGGCGGTGGGTGAGGGGGTCGAGGCGGTCTGGCTCATCGTGTCGGGTGGGGTTGCGGGGCGCGGCGGCCGGCGTGGCGGTGCTGGCCGGAGCGGGCGGAATTGTAGGCCTGCCCGCTTGCCGGTGCCGGGCCGGCCGTGCTTGCGCGGCGACGCGGCGCGCCGCGTCGCTCAGGCCCGGCACGACCGAAGCCGGCGCCCGCGAGCGGCAACAATGGCCGCTTTGCGCCCACGACCCGGACGGCGGCGCTGCTGCTGCCGCCGGGCCTGCCGGAGCGAGTCGATGCCTGATCCGCACCCCATCGTGATCATCGGCGGCGGCCATGCCGCCGCGCAGCTGTGCGCCAGCCTCGTCGAAGCCGGGCAGGGCGCACGCGTGCAGCTGGTGTGCGG
>CALBTN010000357.1 GCA_937967345.1 uncultured Rubrivivax sp.
GGCACGAGCCGAGCCGCGCCCGCATCCCATTTTGTCGAGATGGTTTACATCTTGCAACGCCAAGGAACCAAGACACGGATTCAAGTGGTTGTTTTTTAATCGATAGTTGAATTTGGCACGACTCATGCTTTTTGCTGGTTGGCACATCACCCAACCTCATGCTGCAACAGGAGAAGCTCATGAAGACAGCTCTGCAAGGTTTGAAAACCGCCCTCACCAGCGTTGCCGCCGGCATCGCGGTGCTCGCTGCCGTGCCCGCACAGGCGGACTCGGTCAATGGCATCGTCGATATCTGGACGGTCGGCGTATCGGGTCAGTTTCTGTGCGGCACGGCAGTGTTCGAGCCTGGCACGGCCGGCACTTCCTGCGGCCCAACCTCGATGACCTGGGGCACCACTACAGGTTCGGGGCAGAGCGGTCTGAGCATTTCCAACCTGGCGGCGGCAAACGTGAACACCTTTGGGGGAGCCTATGCTGGGACGATTGCGCCGAACACTTCGGTCACGCACTTCAATCAGCCGATCACCGGGAACAGCCTCGATAAAGTGACCCTCGCGTCGACGCTGACACTGACGCCGTTCTCGCCGTCGGGACCCGCTCAACCGGCGGAAGTCATGAAGTTCCTGATCGACTTCGAGGAAACAACGAACGACCCGAGGCCCAGCGCCTGCGCGGATGGCGGCAGCTACGGCGTTGGCGTCAACGCCAACGGTTGCGCCGACATCTTCGTCATCGACCACGACGCGCTGAACTTCGAGTTCTGGTATGACCTCGACGGCAACGACGCGTTGCCGAGCCAGAAGTACTACATCAGCTTCTTCGAGCAGACTTCGGGCCTGAACCCGCTGCCGGCGGCGGCCTGCCTTGCGGCCACCGGATCAGCGGCGCCCTGCCTGGGCTTCCGCACGCCAGAGCAAGCGAACACGACCTTCCAGTTCGCGGCCATGATCACCACCACGCCGGTGCAGATCGTGCCCGAGCCTGGGACGTTGGCCACGGTGGCGGCTGCGCTGCTGGCGCTCGGCGCGGTGCGTCGCCGCCGCGCATAGGCCACCCCGGGCGGGTCCGCGCTTTGCGCGCCCCGCCGGCCGCGCGGCCCGCACGGCTGCACGGCGGGCGGGGCGTCCTGCTTTTCGAGGATCAGCCCTGTTCGAGCCGGATCGGCAGCGCCGCCGGGCTGGCGCAGCCGTCATCGTCGTCGTCGAAGGCCTTGTCCCCGGCCGGGTCGGGCACGCCGCTGGCGCGCAAGGTGGTGAAGGGGTGCAACTTGGGGTCCATCAGGTGCGAGCGCACCACGTGGCCCATCGCGCGCAGCATGTTGTCGCTGCGCCCCGGGTACTGGCGCTCCCAGTCGCGCACCATCGCCTTGATCTGCACGCGCTGCAGGTTGTCCTGGTTGCCGCACAGGCTGCACGGGATGATCGGAAAGGCGCGATGCGCGGCCCAGCGCTCGAGGTCGGTCTCGGCCACATAGGCCAGCGGGCGGATCACCACGTGACGGCCGTCGTCGCTGGCCAGCTTGGGCGGCATGCCCTTCATGCGCCCGCCGAAGAACATGTTCATCAGCAGCGTGACCACCATGTCGTCGCGGTGATGGCCGAGCGCGATCTTGGTCGCGCCCATTTCGCTGGCCACGCGGTACAGGATGCCGCGGCGCAGCCGCGAGCACAGGCTGCACATCGTCTGGCCTTCGGGCACCAGCTTCTTGACGATGCTGTAGGTGTCCTGGTTCTCGATGTGGAAGGGCACGCCGCGCGCGCGCAGGTACTCGGGCAGCACGTGCTCGGGAAAGCCGGGCTGCTTCTGGTCGAGGTTGACCGCCACCAGCTCGAAGGCCACCGGCGCGCGCTCGCGCATCGACAGCAGCAGGTCCAGCAGCGCGTGGCTGTCCTTGCCGCCGGACAGGCACACCATCACCTTGTCGCCGGCTTCGATCATGTTGAAGTCGGCAATCGCCTGGCCGATCTGGCGGTGCAGCTTCTTGCTCAGCTTGTTGGCCTCGAAGGCCTGGCGGCGCGGGTCGCGCGGCTGGTTGTCGATGACGCTCGGCGCGGGTTCGGTAACGGTGTTCATGCGGTGATCGTGCGGCGGCTCAGAGTCTCTCAGGCCGGGTTGATGCCGAAGACCTCGACGCCCACGGCGTCGCAGTCGGGGTAGACGTCGGGTTTTTCGGTGGCCACGCGCGCGGCGCGCACGCGCGGGTGCGCGAGCATGGTGCGCAGCAGCTCGTCGACCAGGGTTTCCTGCAGGTGGATGTGGCCGCGCGCAATGCGCTCGGCGATGCTGCGGCGGATGAAGTCGTAGTCCACCACCTCGTGCAGCTTGTCGTCGGCCGGTGTCGACAGCGCCAGCGGCACGTACAGGTCGACGTTGATCAGCACGCGCTGCTCGCCGGTTTTCTCGAAGTCGTGCACGCCGATGTTGATCCACACCTCGTAGTCGCGCAGGAACAGGCGCCGGCAGTCGGCCAGGCGCGGGTGCAGCAGGTGGGTCATGTCAAGTGGCGCCGAGGAACATCACGTCGCGCGGCTGGTGCGACAGGTGCTGGCCACCGTCGACCAGCAAGGTGGTGCCGGTGATGGCCGGCGAGTCCAGCAAGAAGCGCACCGCGCGCGCCACGTCGTCGGCGCTGGACGAGCGCTGCAGCGGCGTCATGCGGCGGGCGCGCTCGAAGGCGGCCTGGTCCATCGGGCCCGACGGCAGCGTCACGCCGGGGGCGACGCCGCAAACCCGAACGCGCGGTGCCAGCGCCTGCGCCAGCAGCGTGCCGGCGGCTTCCAGTGCTGCCTTCGACAAGGTGTAGGACAGGTAGTCCGGGTTCGGATTCCACAGCTTCTGGTCGAGCAGGTTGATCACGCAGCCGCGGCCGTCCACCGCCTCGCAGCGGGCGTGCAGCGCGCGCGCCAGCAGCACCGGCGCGGCGACGTTGGTGCGCCAGTGGCGCTCCATGCGCGCGTGGCCGAAGCTCGCCACGTCGTCGTGTTCGAAGCGGGCGGCGTTGTTCACCACCGCGTGCAGCCGGCCGAAGTGCGCGCACACCGCGGGCAGCAGCGCACGGCACTCGGCCTCGTCGGCGAGGTCGGCGGCGAAGCCCTGCGCCTGGGCGCCCAGCGAGCGCAATTCGGCCAGCGTGGCCTGGGCTTCGGCCGCCGATTCGCGGTAGTGCAGCGCCACGTCCCAGCCGTGCGCGGCCAGCTCGAGCGCGATCGCGCGCCCGAGGCGGCGTGCGCCGCCGCTGACCAGGGCCACCGGACGCTCGGACATGCGTTCCTACAATCACTGCATGGGGGACGGGGAAGGCGCGAGTTTATCGGCGCGGCTGGCGCAGCGAATTGCCGCGCAGATCGAGCGCGAAGGCGGCTGGCTGCCGTTCGACCGCTTCATGGCGCTGGCGCTGTATGCGCCGGGCCTGGGCTACTACGCCAACGACCTGCGCAAGTTCGGCGCGATGCCGGGCTCGGGCGGCGACTTCGTCACCGCGCCCGAGATGTCTGCGCTGTTCGGCCGCGCGCTGGCGGTGCAGCTGCGCCAGGCGCTGCAGGCCAGCGACAGCGCCGAGCTGTGGGAGTTCGGCGCCGGCTCGGGCGCGCTGGCCGCGCAACTGCTGGCCGAGCTGGGCGATGCGGTGGGCGTCTACCACGTGATCGAGCTGTCGGCCACGCTGCGCCAGCGCCAGGCGCAGCGCCTGCAGCCGTGGGCCCACAAGCTGCGCTGGCACGATGCGCTGCCCGAGCGCATCGACGGCGTGATCGTCGCCAACGAAGTGCTCGATGCGATGCCGGTGCAACTGCTGCACTGGGACGGCCGGCAGTGGCTCGAACGCGGCGTGGCCGGCGGCGGCGACGGCTTGGCCTGGCAGGACCGGCCGACCGCGCTGGCGCCGCCCGGCAGCGGCTTCGCCGCCGGCACCGTGACCGAATTGCACACCCACGCGCTGGCCTTCGTGCGCACGCTGGCCGAGCGCCTGGGCCGCGCGGTGGTCTTCTTGATCGACTACGGTTTTCCCGAGGCCGAGTACTACCACCCGCAGCGCGTGGGCGGCACGCTGATGTGCCACCGCGCGCACCGCGCCGATGCCGACCCGCTGGCCGACGTGGGGCTGAAGGACATCACCGCGCACGTCGACTTCAGCGCCATCGCGCTGGCGGCGCAGGATGCCGGGCTCGAGGTACTGGGCTACACCTCGCAGGCGCACTTCCTGATCAACTGCGGCCTGCCGCAGCTGATGGCCGCGGCCACGCTGCCACAGGCGGCAAGCGCGCAGCGGCTGATCAACGAGCACGAGATGGGCGAGCTGTTCAAGGTGCTCGCGCTGGCGCGCGGGGTGAGCTTCGAGCCGCTGGGCTTCGTGCGCGGCGACCGCAGCCACCGGCTGTGAACCACGCCCGCCGCTGCATCGCGGCGCGAGATCAAACGCGCGACTTGCGGTACGGCTCTTCGAAGTCCAGGAAGTCGTGCTCGGCCAGCGCCGCGTCGATCCAGGCCTTGACCCCCGGCACCTGCCGCACGCGCTGCACGTAGGCCGCGGCCTCGGCGTTGATCGGCAGCGCGTAGCTGTGCAACCGCATGCACACCGGCGCATAGAAGGCATCGGCCGCGCTGAACGCACCGAACAGCATCGGCCCGCCGCTGGCGGCGAGCTGCTCGGCCCACATCTGCTCGATGCGCGCGACATCGGCGCGCAGCTCGGACTTTTCGGCCCACAGCCGCTGGCCGACCTCGGGCAGCGCGGCCTCGATGTTCATGCCGCAGTTCTGGCGCAGCGCGGTGAAGCCGGAGTGCATCTCGGCGCACAAGCTGCGCGCGCGGGCGCGCTCGCGTTGTCCCTGGGGCCACACGCCGGCGCCGGGGAACTTGTCGTGCAGGTATTCGGCGATGGCCAGCGTGTCCCACACCGCGAAGCCATCGTCGACCAGCACCGGCACGCGCCGCGCCGGGCTGATCCGCGCCACCGCCTGACGGAAGGCCGAGCCTTCGCTGAAGTCGAAGCGCAGCGCGACCTCGTCGAAGGCGATGCCCCGCTCGCGCATCAGCACCCACGGCCGCATCGACCACGACGAGTAGTTCTTGTTGCCGATATACAGCTGCAGTGCCATGCCGGAACCTTTGTTTCGAGTCGTTGGCTTCGAGGCTGCGCGCGGCGCCTTCAGTAGCGGTAGTGCCACGCGCGCCAGCGGTTCAGGCGCGCAATGCCGTGGCCGGGCGACAGGTAGCCCGGCGCCACCGCCTGCACCGCGCTGGGCGTGATGTCCAGCGCGGCCAGCCCGGGGAACTGGCCGCCGGCGACGTTGGGCACGCTGAGCGAGCGCAGGTTGTCGCGCGAGATCAGCGGCGTGCCCGGCAGCAGCTCCATGAACCACGCCTGCAAGCCGCCCAGTGCCTCGCCCAGCCGCAGCTGCGCGCGCTCGCGCCCGCTGTAGCGGCCGGCCAGCCGCACCAGCTCGGACAACGTGAACACCTGCGGCCCGGCGCATTCGTAGGTCTGGCCGATGGTGTCGGCCCGCTGCAGGCAGCGCAGCAGCGCCTCGGCCACGTCTTCCACCCACACCGGCTGCAAGCGCGCATCGGCGCCGGCCAGCGGCACGATCGGCAGCGCGAACTGCAGCGTGGCGAACAGGTTGAGCAAGCGGTCGTGTGCACCGAACATCACCGACGGGCGCAGCACGGTCAGGTCCAGCGCGGCTGCGCGCAGCGCGCGTTCGGCCTCGGCCTTGCTGCGCAGGTAGTGCGACGGCGTGTCGCCGTCGACGCCGAGCGCACTGACCTGCAGCAGCCGCTTCACGCCGGTGCGCTCGCAGGCCGCGGCCAGCCGCCGCGCCAACTGCACGTGCGCGCGGTCGAAGGCCGCCGCGCTGCCGTGCAGGATGCCGATCAGGTTGACCACCGCGTCGTGCCCGGCGACCAGCCGTTCGAGCTGCGCGTCGTCGTGCACGTCGCATTCGATCGGCACCGTGGTGGGCAGGAACTGCAGCTCGCGCGCGTTCACCAGCCGGCGCGTGGCCACGGTGATGCGCTTGTCGACGTCCCAGCCGACCAGGTGCTCGCACAGCGCGCGGCCGAGAAAACCGGTGCCGCCGAGCAGCAGGAAACGTTTCATGGCAGCTCCTTGTTTTCGTTGGCACTGTCGGTGGCGCGCGGGCCGATCGGGATTCCGAGGCGGGCCTTCAGCGACACCGGCGTCTGGCCCAGCAGCGCGCCGTAGTAGGTGGCGTTGGACAGCACCTTCTTCACGTAGTCGCGGGTTTCGGTGAAGGGGATGTTCTCGGCCCACGCCGCCGGCTCCAGCAGCGGGCCGTCGCGCCAGCGGCGCGGCCGCCCCGGGCCGGCGTTGTAGGCGGCTGCGGCCAGCGCCTGCGAGCCGCCGAAGTCGTCGAGCACCAGCTTCAGGTACGCGGTGCCCAGGCGCAGGTTGACGGCGCGGTCGGTGATCATGTCGGCACGGTAGTCCAGACCGATCTTCTTGGCCGTCCAGCGTGCGGTGGCCGGCATGATCTGCATCAACCCCGACGCGCCGACGTGCGAGCGCGCGTCCATGATGAAGCGCGATTCCTGGCGGATCAGGCCGTAGATGTAGGCCGGGTCGAGGCCGATCTCGCGCGCCTGCGCGACCACCTCTTTCTGGTAGGGCATCGGAAAGCGCTGCGCCATGTCGACTTCGTCGCGCGTGCGGTCGCTGGTGTTGATGCAGCGGTCCCAGACCTCGCGGTCGCAGGCCAGTTGCGCGGCGGCCAGCAGTTCGCGTTCACTCAAGCCGCGCAGCGTGAAGTTCCATTCGCGCACGCCCTCGTTGCGCAGGCCGATGTCGATCAGCAGCAGCGCGCGCTCGAAGCCTGGCGTGCGCTTGGCGGCGTCGCGCTCGGTGGGCGTCAGCGCCGCCGGCTTGGGCGGCAGCGTGACCACGCCGCCCAGCTCCTCGTGCGCGAGCTTGCCGTAGAAGTTCATCTGCGGCGCGATCGCCTGCAGCATCTGGCGCGCGGTCTGCCGGTCGGCCTCGCCACCGGCGCCGTGCTTGGCCGCGCCTTGCAGCGCGCGCGCGCGCCAGTAGATCCAGGCCGGGTCCTTGCGCTCGTCGGCGCTCATCGCCTCGAAGGCCGAGCTGATCAGCGCCCAGCGCTGCGCGTCGACGCCGTCGAAGCGCAGCGCCGCGCGGATCTGCCAGGCCAGCGTGTCGTCGGCCCACGGCGCGGCGTCGAGCTGGGCGGCCGGCATCGCATCGCGCAGCTGCCACGCGCGCTGGTAGTAGCGCGCCGCCTGCGGCATCAGCTTGTAAGCCGCCTGCCGGCCGGTGCCGGCCCAGGCCAGCGCGGCCAGAGGCTTGGGCAAGCGCTCCTGCCAGCGCTCGTCCAGCAAGCCGGCGGCGGTGGCCGGCTCATCGGCGGCCAGACGCAGCAGTGCCAGCGTGGCCAGTTCGGCGCGCTCGGCAGCGTCGTGGTTGCGCGCGCTGCGCTCGAGCCAGCGCTCGGGCCGGCGCCACAGCTCGGCCACCGCCTTGTCCGCCTGCGGGCTGACGAAGCCGGCGGCGGCCCGCGCCGCGGCCAGGCGGCCCTGCTCGGTGGCCAGCCGCGCCTTTTGCCAGGCATCTTGCTCGCCCAACTGCCCGGCTTGCAGCAGCGTGCGGGCCAGCAGGTTGCAACCGTCGTCCAGATCGCGCTGCGCGAACCAGGCGCGGCGGGCGGGCTCGCGCACGTCGCGCCCATCCAGCTGCTGGGTCAGCAACGCATAGCAGGTGACCTCGCGGTCGTCGTTCATGCGAAAGCGCGGATAGTCGCGGCTGAAGTTGGCCCAGTCGCGCCGCTTGCCCAGTTCCAGCAGCCAGTCGTTGCGCAGCCGGTCCTCGACGTAGCTGCCGGGCCAGCGCGCGTAGAAGGCCTCGACCTCGTCGGCCTGCGCATCGCCGATCCGGTTGGTCAGCTCCCAGTACTGCACCCATTGCGCGAGCGCGTGCTGCTGCGCGGCCACGCTCGCGCTGGCCAGCTGGATTCGGTCCTTCTTGCGCAGCGCCTCGCGCGCATCGAGCACCACCTGGTGCTCGGCCGGTTGCGCCGGCGCGGGGCTCGGCCCGCCGAGCACGCCGCCCAGGACGACGGTGAGCGCGAATCGAATCGGGACGGAGCGAAGCTTCATGGCTTGCGTACAGTAAGCGGGTGCCGCGCCGCGCGATGGCCACCGCGTCTTGGGCGCCGCGGCATTCTCGCATCGGCGCGTGCGCCAGCAGCCAAAGTCCCCAGCTTCGAACCCTTCCCATGAGCCAAGACGACAGCTTCAAGATGGCCTTCGAGCCCACTCGCGACAAGGCCGCGCTGCGCCGCCAACTGCAGGCCGAGCGGCTGGGCATGGCCGATCGGGACGAACGCTGCGTGCAGCTGCAAGACGTGCTGCGGGTGTGGCTGGTCGGCCGCGCCGAACGCAGCATCGGCGCGTACTGGCCGATCAAGGCCGAGTTCGATGCGCTGCCGGCGCTGTACCGCTGGAGCGAGGTCGACCCGCTGCGGCGCATCGGGCTGCCGGTGATCAACCGTGACACCAAGCAGCTGCGCTTTCATGTCTGGTTCCCGGGCTGCCCGATGGAAGACGACGCCTACGGCATCCCCAAGCCCAAGGACACCGAGGCCTTCGAGCCCGAGCTGATCCTGGTGCCCTGCCTGGGCTACGGCCCGCGCGGGCTGCGCCTGGGCTACGGCGGCGGCTTCTATGACCGCACGCTGGCCGATCTGCGACCGCGCCCCTTCACCGCGGGCATCGGCTTCGCGCACGGCTACGTGCCGTGGCTGCAGCCCGAGCCGCACGACGTGCCGCTGGACGCGATGCTCGACGAGGACGGCGTGGTCTGGCACCGGGCTTGATCAACCCAGCCCGAGCCGCCGGCACAGCTGCAGCGTCAGCGCCGACTGGTTCATCGTGTAGAAGTGGATGCCCGGCACGCCGGCGGCGATCAGCCGCTCGCACAGCGTGGTGATCACGTCCAGGCCGAAGGCGCGGATCGACGCCGCGTCGTCCATGAAGCCTTCCATCTTCAGCGCCACCCAGCGCGGGATCTCGATGCCGTCGCGGGCGGCGAACTGCGCGATCTTGGCGAAGTTGTGGAACGGCATGATGCCCGGCACCACTGGCACTTCGGCGCCGAGCTTGCGTGTGCTGTCGACGAAATGGAAATAGGCGTCGGCGTTGAAGAAGAACTGCGTGATCGCTGAAGAGGCGCCGCACCTGACCTTGTCGGCGTAGTGCTGCAGGTCGCGCGCGGCGTAGCGCTCGCCCGGGTGGTATTCGGGGTAGGCGGCGACCTCGATCAGCCAGTCGGGCCCCTGCGTCTCGCGGATGAAGCGCACCAGTTCCGCGGCGTAGCGGAACTCGCCCGCCGTTGCGGTGCCGCTGGGCAGGTCGCCGCGCAGCGCGACGATGCGCCGGATGTTCTGCGCGCGGTAAGTGCCCAGAATCTCGGCGATGTTCTCGCGCGTCGAGCCCACGCACGACAGGTGCGGCGCGGCCTCGAAACCGGCCGCGGCGATGGCCTGCACCGTGCGCAGCGTCTTGTCGCGGGTGGCGCCGCCGGCGCCGTAGGTGACGCTGAAGAACTCGGGCTGCAGCGCGCCAAGTTCCTGGACGACGGTCTTGAGCTTGTCGTCGCCGACGGGGGTGTTGGGGGGGAAGAACTCGAAGCTGATGGGGATGGAGGGTTTCATCGGGTCAGTCGGCCGCACCGAGGTGCTGGCGGGCAACGTCGGCCAGTCGGGTGTCAAAGGTGAGCAAGGGGCAACGCAGTTGGCTGGCCAGCGCCAGGTAGGCGGCGTCGTAGGCGGTCAAGCGGTAGCGCGCCGCCAGCTCGAAGCTCAGCTGCGCGGCAACGGCGTGCAGTTCGATGTCCAGCGCATCCAGCCTGGCCAGGCTCGCGCGAACCGCCTGCTCGGCATGGCCGCGGCGCAGCTTGTTGAGCGCGACGTTGGCCAACTCGTAGGGCAGCAGTTCGGGCGCTACCGGCCTGCATTGGGCCAGGCCCTGCGCGGCAGCGGTCTGCTCGGGTTCGGCAAAGAGCAAGGCGGCGATCAGGCTGGCATCGACCACCGCGGGCTGCGGCTCGCCGAAACGCGCCGGCGGTTCGGCCACGTGCAGCGTGCGCGGGGTCGGCTCAGCGGGGCGGCTTCGGGTCGCCATGGCGGCTGTCGCGCATGGCGCGGATGAATTCGACCGAACTCGCCGTGCCGCCCGGGTAGCGCTGGCGCGCTTCGGCGGCCATCTGCTCGATGATCTGCCGACTCTGCGCCCAGCTGCGCGAGCCGGCGGCGCCAGTGGGTGGCGCGCCCGCCGTGGCTTCGGCGTGCGCTGCCTGCTCGACGATGGCCATCAGTTCGCCCTGCAGCGAGCGGTGGTTGCGCGCGGCGCGCCGGCGCAGCCGTTCGGCCACGTCCTCGGGTACATCCTTGATCGACAGATTGACACCCATATTGCCTCCAGATCAGATGCGTGGAGCCATTCTGGAGGCGCGCGGGAGGGTGGTCAAGCGTCCGCCGGGCTGCGCGCCGCGTGGGCCATCAGTAGCGGTAGCTGTCGGGCTTGTAGGGCCCTTGCACCGGCACGCCGATGTAGGCCGCCTGCTCGTCGCTGAGCTTGGTCAGCTCGGCGTTCAGCGTGGCCAGTTGCAGCCGCGCGACCTTCTCGTCCAGGTGCTTGGGCAGCACGTAGACCTTGCCCTGCTCGTAGAAGTCGCTGTGCGTGTACAGCTCGATCTGCGCGATCGTCTGGTTGGCAAACGACGAGCTCATGACGTAGCTGGGGTGGCCGGTGGCGCAGCCCAGGTTCACCAGCCGGCCCTTGGCCAGCAGGATGATGCGCTTGCCGGGCTGGTCATCGCCGGCCGGGAAGATGACGTGGTCGACCTGCGGCTTGATCTCCTCCCACTGGCACTTGGCCTCGAGCGTGGCGACGTCGATCTCGTTGTCGAAGTGGCCGATGTTGCACACGATGGCGTTGTGCTTCATCGCCGCCATGTGGGCGTAGGTGATGACGTTCTTGTTGCCGGTGGCGGTGACGAAGATGTCGGCCTTGTCGGCCGCCCAGTCCATCGTGACGACGCGAAAGCCCTCCATCGCGGCCTGCAGCGCGTTGATCGGGTCGATCTCGGTGACCCAGA
>CALBTN010000358.1 GCA_937967345.1 uncultured Rubrivivax sp.
GATGGCCTACAAGGACGAGTACGAGGTCGCGCGGCTGCACACCGACCCGGCGTTCCTGGCGCGGCTGGACGCGATGTTCCCGAATGGCTACGCGGTCAAGTACAACCTCGCGCCACCGGCGATCGCCAAGCGCGATCCGGTCAGCGGCCAGTTGATCAAGCGCCAGTTCGGACCGTGGATGCAAACCGCGTTTCGTTTCCTCGCCAAGCGCAAGGGGCTGCGCGGCGGTGCGCTCGACTTCTTCGGCAAGACCGCCGAGCGCCAGCAGGAGCGCCAGCTGATCGAGGACTACATCGCCGACCTGGAGCTGATCTGTGCGCAGCTGACGCCGGCCAACCACGCCGCGGCGGTGGCGCTGGCCAGCGTGCCCGACGAGATCCGCGGCTACGGCCACGTGAAGGAGCACAGTCTGGCCGAAGCCCAGCAGCTGCGCGAGCAGCGTTGGCAGGCGCTGCGTGATGCCGGGTCCAGGCCGTCGGCTGCGCCGCAGCCGGCGCCGGCCCACTCGGCAAGCTGAGCTGCGCGAGCGCGCCGTGGCCGTATTCGGCCGGCGCGCTCAGCCGCTGCGCCGGGCCGCCAACAGCTCGTGCAGCAGCGCCGGCGCGTGCGCCGCGTCGTAGGCGACGCCCAGCGGGCGCAGCGGCCGGTGCAGCGCCAGATCGAGCCGGCACACCTGGCCATTGGCGCACAGCGCCGACGTCAGGCTGGCGGGCAGCAACGCGACCGCGCCGGGCTGGCGCAGCATGCCGGCGACCACCGGCAGCGACGCGGTCGCCACCGGGAACCAGCCCGCGCGCGGCAGCGCGCTGGCCACCAGTTCCTCGAACACCTGGCGCAACTGCGTCTGCGGCGCCGGCAACACCCAGCGCGAGCCGGCCAGATCGGCCAGCTGCAGGCCGCGCCGCGCGGCCGCCGCATGGCCGCGCGCGGCGACCACCACCACCTCGTCGGCGAGCAAGGCGTCGAAGCGGCACGGCGGCGGCAGCGTTTCGGGTTCACGGCAGAACACCGCGTCCAGGCTGCCCGCACCCAGCAGCGGCAACAGCCGCGCGCCGCTGTCCTCGTACAGGTCGACGTGCACGCCGGGCCGCGCCGCACAGAACACGGCCAGCAGCTCGGCCACCAGCGCGTGTGCGGCGGCCGGGATCGCGCCCAGCCGCAGCGCGGCGGTCGCACCATGACTGATCGCGGCGATCGCGTCGGCGGTCTCGCGCACGCCGGCCAGCGCCGCGCGCGCGGCCGCGCGCAAGCTGCACGCCGCGCGCGTGGCGCTCGAACAGCCGGATGCCGACGATGCGCTCGAGCTCGGCCAGCGCCTGGGTGGCGGCCGGCTGGCTCAGGTGCAGCCGGCTCGCGGCGCGCGCGATGCTGCCGTGCTCGTCGAGTGCCACCAGCAACTGCAGCTGGCGCAGCCGCGCGTGCGCCGCCAGCCGCGCATACAGCGCCTGCGCCAGGCTGGCCGCGCCGCGCGGCGCCGCGTCGGACACCCGCTCGGGTCTATCGGCCATCAGCGTTGCCTATAGCTCGGCGCCAAAAGCAACTGGCGGACGCGGCCGTGGCTGCCTAGACTCGCCACCATCGTCAGTCATCCCGAAGGAGCCCTCGCATGTTGATCCGCACGCGCACCACCGGCTGGCGCCGCCGATTCTCGCTTGCCGCGCTCGGCGCACTCGGCCTGGCCGTGCTGGGCGCCCATGCCCAGACCTTCCCGACCAAGCCGGTGACGCTGGTCGTGCCCTTTGCGCCCGGCGGCTCGACCGACCTGGTCGCGCGCGTGGTCAGCGACGGCATGCGCAAGGAGCTGGGCAAGACGGTCGTGGTCGACAACCGCGCCGGTGCCGGCGGCATGCTCGGCACCGAGGCCGTTTCGCGTGCCAAGCCCGACGGCTACACCATCGGCATGGCCACGGTCAGCACGCTGGCCGTCAACCCGGTGCTGTACCCGAAGGCGGTCACCGCCAACCGCAACCTCAAGCCCTTGATCGGGCTGGTCACGATGCCGGCGATCTTCACCGTCAACCCGGGCGTGCCGGCCAAGGACTTCGCCGGCTTCATCGCCGAAGTCAAGGGCAAGCCGGCCCGCACCTTCAGCGCAGCGGTGCCCGGCATCGGCAGCATCGGCCACCTGTTGATCGAGGCGATCAACGAGACCTTCAGCGTGAAGATCCTGGCGGTGCCCTACCGCGGCATGGGCCCGGCGCAGACCGACGTGATCGCCGGCACCGCGCAGGTGCTGTTCGACCAGGCGCCGTCGGTGCTGCAGCACGTGAAGGGCGGCAAGCTGACGCCGCTGGCGGTGGCCGCCGACGAGCGGCTGCCCGAGTTGCCGCAGGTCCCGACGCTGAAGGAGATCGGCCAGCCGGCACTGAACGACCTGGGCATCACCTGGTTCGCGCTGGTGGTGCCGGCCAAGACGCCCGCGGACGTGTTCGACAAGCTGCACGCGGCGGCGCAGCGCGCACTGCAGGACCCGGACACCGTGGCACGCCTGGCGCAGATGGGCGCCAAGGTCAGCGCCACGCCGGGCAAGGAGCTGCAAGAGCAGATCGACGCCGCACTGGCGCGCAACCGCAGCATCGCGCAGCGCGCCAACATCAAGGCGGAGTAAGGCCAGGTGAAGCAAACCACGATGGCGCCCGGCCACGCCGCCGGTCACGCCCGGGGCGGCGCCCCGATCCATGATCTGGACGCCTTCTTCGCGCGCGAGGCGCCGCGCTTCACCGCGCTGGCCGACCGCATCTGGTCGCTGGCCGAGCTGCGCTACGCCGAGCGCGAATCGGTGCGGCTGCACACCGAGGCGCTGGATGCGGCCGGCTTTCGCGTCGAGCACGCGCTGTGCGGCATCCCGACCGCCTTCATGGCCGAAGCCGGCGAGGGGGGGCCGCTGATCGGGCTGCTCGGCGAATACGACGCGCTGTCGGGGCTGAACCAGCAAAGCGGCGCGCTGCTGTGCCAGCCGTCGAGCGACAGCCCCGGCCTCAACGGCCACGGCTGCGGCCACCACCTGCTCGGTGCCGCGTCGCACCTGGCGGCACTCGCGGTGCACCAGCACCTGCGCGCCCGCGGCATCCCCGGCCGGGTGCGCTTCTACGGCTGCCCGGCCGAGGAAGGCGGCTCGGGCAAGACCTTCATGGCGCGCGCCGGCGCCTTCGATGCGCTGGATGCGGCGATCTGCTGGCACCCGGCCGGCCATACCGGCGTGATGGCGCAGTCGTCGCTGGCCAACGTGCAGGCCAGCTTCGTGTTCAAGGGCCGGGCTGCGCACGCCGCGGCGTCGCCGCACCTGGGGCGCAGCGCGCTCGACGCGGTCGAGCTGATGAACGTCGGCGTCAACTACCTGCGCGAGCACATGCCCGCCAGCGCGCGCGTGCACTACGCGGTCACCGACGCCGGCGGCCTGTCGCCCAACGTGGTACAGGCGCGCGCCGAAGTGCTGTACCTGGTGCGCGCGCTGGACAACGCGCAGGCCGGCGAGCTGTACGCGCGGGTGTGCGACATCGCGCGCGGCGCGGCGCTGATGAGCGGCTGCCAGCTCGAGATCCGCTTCGACAAGGCCTGCTCCAACCTGCTGATGAACGACGTGCTCAACCGCGTGATGCACGAGTCGCTGCTGCAGCTCGGGCCGCTGCGGCTGGATCGCCCGGGGCACGACGAGGCCGCGCGCCACCAGGGCACGCTGGGCGAAGCCGACATCGCCGAGGCCGGGCGTTCGCTCGGCCAGGTGCTGCGCACGGCGGCGCCGGCGGTGTTCGACGGCGTCGCCGACCTCGATGCACTGCCGAACGAGCCGATGTACGGCTCGACCGACGTCGGCGACGTCAGCTGGGTGACGCCGACGACGCAGGCCTGGGTCGCGTGTTATGCCTTCGGCACGCCGTTCCACTCGTGGCAGATGGTGTCGCAGGGCAAGACCGCGGTCGCGCACGCCGGCATGCTGCACGCCGCGCGCGCGATGGCGGCCACCGCGATCCGCCTGTTCGACGAACCCGCCCTACTCGAGGCGGCGCGCAGCGAGCTGCTGGCGCGCCGCGGCGGCAAGCCCTACGTGTGCCCGATCCCGGCCGAGGTGGCGCTGCCGTTCGCGCGCGGCTAGCGGCGCACCCGCTCGAAGGGGTGTCGCTCGGGCGGCGGCGAGCTTCGCCTGCTACGCAGACCGGTAGCGAGCCAGCGCAGTAAAGTCCGAAGGCCATTCGCTTGTCGACAGAGGTCACCGTGCTCGCCATCGCCAAGATCACCGCCAAGGGCCAGACCACGATTCCGCAGGACGTACGCGCCGTGCTGCGCGTCGGCCCGGGGGATCTCATCGCCTGGGAGGTCAGCGCCGATGGCACGGCCACGGTGCGCCGCGTGCAGCCCCTCGACATCGAGTACTTGCGCTCGGTCGAAGGCACGCTTGGCGAGTGGTCCGGCGACGCCGACGAACAGGCCTACCGTGACCTTTGAGCGCTACGCCGTGGTGCGGGTGCCATTTCCCTTCACGGACCGCGACACCACGAAGAACCGGCCGGCCCTGGTGCTGTCGGACGCCTCCGCTTTCAACGCGCCAGCCGGCCATTCGGTGATGGCCATGATCACGTCACGAGGCAACAGCCCATGGCCGCTCGACTGCCCGCTGACCGACATCGCCGCCGCCGGCTTGCCGGCAGCCTCGATGGTGCGCTTCAAGCTGTTCACGCTCGACCATCGGCTGGTGCGCGGTGAACTTGGCAGGCTGGCCGCCGCCGACGCCGCGGCGGTGGCGTCAGGGTTGCAGCGTCTGCTGGGTGTCGCGCCCTGACGCGGCGGCGCCTGCGGCGTCTTTCATCGCGCGCCATCGCCGCCAGTTCGAGTCGGTCCCGCACCCAGCCGCGCCGCCAGCTCCAGCGCCTTGCGCTCGACCTCGTCGCTGTCCCAGCGCGCTTCGATGTCCGGCAGCGCGAGCACCTCTTCCATGATGCGGTCCTGGCGCAGGCCCTCGGCCCAGGCGTCCCGGTACTCGATGTCGCTGAACTTGACCTGGCTGTACAGCGGCAGCCAGTGCTCGGGGTGCTTCGCCTGCAGCCGGCCCTCGATCTTCTTGCGCAGCAGGAAGCGCGGGTCGGCCACCAGGTCGCGCATCTCGACGAAGTTGCGCAACGACAGATCGGCGATGGCGTCGCCGTTGGGCTTGCGCTGGGCGGCGTAACGCGCCAGCACCTGCGCCCAGGCGTCGTCGCCGTGCTCGTTGAGCAGGTCGTTCAGCACCTTGCAGTCCTCGTAGCCGGCGTTCATGCCCTCGCCGTAGAAGGGCACGATGGCGTGCGCGGCGTCGCCGATCAGCGCGACCTTGCCGTTCACCTGCCACGGGTTGCAGCGGATGATCACCAGCGAACTTTGCGGGTGGCGCAGGTACTGCGCCGGCAGGTCGGGCACCAGCGCCAGCGCGTCGGCGAAGTGCTCGGCGAAGAAGGCCTGCGCCTGCGCCGGGCTGCGCACGGTGTCGAAGCCGGGCGCGTGCGCGGTGTGGGTGTGCGGCATGAACAGCGTGCCGGTGAAGCCGCCGTCGGGATTGGCCAGCGCCATCACCATGAAGTAGCGGCGCGGCCAGATGTGCAGGCACTGCGGGTCCAGCTTCGGCGTGCCGTCGGCGTTCGCGGCAAAGGCCAGCTCCTTGTAGTCGTGCTCGATGTACTCCTGGCTGAAGCTGAAGCGGCCCTGCATCATCTTGTGGCGCACCGCGCTGAAGGCGCCGTCGGCGCCGAAGACGACGTCGGCGGGCTGCACCACACGCGCACCGGCGTGCTCGAACACGCACTGCGCGCGGGCCAGATCCACGTCCACGCAGGCGTGGTCGAAGTGCAGCCGCACGCCCGGTACCTTCTCGGCTTCGGTCAGCAGCCGGCGGTTCAGCTCGCCGCGTGACACCGACCAGATCGCGCGGTTGTCGATGCTGTAGGGCACGCGGTTCAGGCGGCCGTCGCGGTCGTGCACCAGGCGCGCATACACCGGCACGGTGATCGCCTTGACCGCGTCCTCCACCCCGGCGGCGCGCAGCGCGGTCCAGCCGCGGTGCGAGACCACCAGGTTGATGCTGCGCCCGGCGTAGACGTCGCTGGTGCGCGGATCGCCGCGGCGCTCGAACAGGCTGACCTGGTGGCCGCGCCGGCCAAGGAACACCGCGAGCAGGCTGCCCACCAGGCCGCCGCCGACGATCGTGATCTTGCTCATGCGCTGGCCCGTGCCGGAGTCGAGGTCGGCATCAGCATAGCCGGCGCCGGCCGGCGGCGAAAGACGCGGTACGCATCCGGGTGAAGGCGGGCTTGACGCCTGCAGCAAATCGCCGCCGCGTCCACAATGCCCGGCCGATCTTCGCCGGCACACTGGACAGCGCATGCCACACACCGCCCACGACCCGCGACGCCGCCGCACGCTGACTTCGCTGGCGGCGCTGGCCACCGTCTATGCCGCACCGCGCGTGGCGCACGCGGCGCTGCCGATCGAAGGCCCGCTGACCATCGTCGTGCCCTACGCGCCGGGCGGTTCCAGCGACCGCGCCGGGCGCCTCATCGGTGAACGGCTGCAGACCAAACACGGCCTGACCGTGGTGGTGGAAAACCGCACCGGCGCCGGCGGCCGGCTGGCCGCGCAGCAGCTCAAGCGCGCGCCGGCCGATCAGAACCTGATCATGGTCGGCAACCCGGCCACGATGGTCATTGCCCCGGCGGTGTTCAAGGACGCCGGCTACGACGGCGCCAAGGACTTCCAGCCGCTGTCGCAGGTCAGCGAGTACGAGTTCGGCGTCGCGGTCGGCCCGCAGGTGCCGGTGCGCGAGCTGTCGCACCTGATCGCCTGGCTCAAGGCCAACCCCGACAAGAACAACTTCGGCGTGCCGGCCACCGGCAGCTTGCCGCACTTCTTCGCGCTGATGCTCGGTGACGCGGTCAAGCTCGAGCCGCAGATCGTCGGTTACCGCGGCTCGGGGCCGCTGGCCACCGACGTGGTGGGCGGCCAGTTGCCGGTGGCGGTGGATACGCTGGACACGCTGTACCCGCTGCACGCGGCCGGCAAGATCCGCGTGCTGGCGGCGTCGGGCGCCAAGCGCGCGCCCTTCGCGCAGGACGTGCCCACCTTCCGCGAAGCCGGCTTCGGCCTGACCGCCACCGGCTGGAACGCCTTCTTCGCGTCGGCGTCGATGCCGCCGGCCAAGGCCAAGGCGATCGCCGAGGCGATCCGCGAGGCGATGCGCGACGAAGCACTGCGCAAGGCCTTCGCCGCGACGCTGATGACGCCGGTGGTCGCCACCCAGGCCGAGACCGAGGCGATGCTGAAGGCCTTTCGCGAGCAGTGGCTGCCGGTGGTGCGCAAGTCGGGCTTCCAGCCCTGAGCAGGGCACTGCGCACGCGGCGCCGGCCTGCTCCGCGCCGCCGCGCAGCCCGCGCGGGGCTCAGGTGGCGCTGCGCAGCGGCGACACCGGCAGGTCGGCAGCGCGCGTCAGGAATTCGGACAGCGGCGCGCCGGCGCGGCGGCGGGTGATCCATTCGTCGGGGTCGTACTCGACGCCGATCGGGTTGGCGCTGAAGTGCGGGCCGTGCATGTAGGCATTGGCCGCGTCGTTGGAGTCGAAGCAGTCGACCTGGAACTCCATCTGGTTGCCGTCCGGGTCGCCGTAGTACATCGACACCGTGATGCCGTGGTGCACGCACCAGTAGGGCCGGATGCCCAGCGCCTTCAGCTGCTCGTAGCTGTCGAGCAGTTCGTCCAGCGTGTCGTAGGTGTAGGCCACATGGTCCACGCCGATCTGGCCCTTGCGCTCGACGTCGCTGCCCTGCGGATCGAGCAGCGCCATGTTGGCGATGGCAACGCGGTGGTGCTCTTCGTCGTAGGTCAGGAAGGCCAGCGCCGGGTTCTGGTACTGCACCTTGGCGTCGAACACGGCGCGGTACCAGGCGACCATCGCGTCGAAGCGGCGCGTGCGGTAGACGACGTGGACGAAACGCTTGGGCTTGGTGCGTGTCATGGGCAGGAGTCTGCGTTGGTCTGCGCTACGCCGGTGGCCGCGGCGATGCTACACCGTGCCGGCGCAGTGGCCACAGGGATCTTGGCCGCGGCCCGCGTGTCTGGAGTAGTGAAAACGATCGCGCGCAGCTATTCCCTGCGGCTATGACGGCCGGCGATCGTTTCATTGGTCAAGCCGGACTGCGCTGCCTAGACTTGCGCGCTTTCAGGGCAAGGCGCCGCTGCCAGAGCGCAGCGGCCCGCAACCGAACCCCAGCGACGAAGGAGACAACCCGTGGCCACCGCCCCCAAGCCCCTCACCCGCGCCGACGCCGAGAAGCTGGACAAGGCCGACCCGCTGGCGCACACGCGCGCGCTGTTCCAGCTGCCCGACGGCGTGATCTACCTCGACGGCAACTCGCTGGGCGCGCTGCCGGCGGCGGTGCCGGCGCGCATGGCGCACGCGATCGAACACGAATGGGGCGTCGGGCTGATCCGCTCGTGGAACGACGCCGACTGGTACCCGGCGCCGCAGCGCGTGGGCAACCGCATCGCCAAGCTGATCGGCGCCAATGACGGCGAGGTGATCTGTGCCGACTCCACCGGCGTCAACCTGTTCAAGGTGCTGGTCGCGGCGCTGCGCATGCGCCCGGGGCGCAAGCGCATCGTCGGCGAGCGCGGCAACTTCCCCACCGACGTCTACATCGCCAGCGGCGTGGCCGAGTTGATGGGCGCCGAGCTCGCCGCCGTCGAGCCCGACGAGGTGCTGGGGGCGATCGACAGCAACACCGCGATCGTCTCGCTGACCCACGTCAACTACAAGACCGGCCGCGTGTACGACATGGCCGGCATCACCCAGCGTGCGCACGAGGTGGGCGCGCTGGTGGTGTGGGACCTGTGCCACACCGCCGGTGCGATGCCCTGCGACCTGAACGGCTGCAACGCCGACTTCGCGGTGGGCTGCGGCTACAAGTACCTGAACGGCGGCCCCGGCGCG
>CALBTN010000359.1 GCA_937967345.1 uncultured Rubrivivax sp.
CCAGCCGGCCCGGGCGACGCTGGCGACGTGACCGGCAGCACCCCCTGAATTGCACCGGCGACCGCACGCGTCACCAGCGTGTCCAACGGGTCGTTGGTGCCGTAGCACAGCGTGCGCCACAGCATCGGCACGTTCGCGCCCGCGACCACGCGCACCCGCGGACTGTCCAGCAACAACATCGCGCCGCGGCAAGGCGTGGCGCCATAGGCATCGGCAAAGACGAGCACGTCGACATCGCCGCAGCGCTCGATGCAGGCCCGGGCCTGGGCCGCCACGCTCTCGCCGGTGGCGTCGCTCGCGACGTCCAGCGCGTACAAGCTGACCGTCGCATCCGGGTAGGCGTGCTCGGCCACCGCTTTCAGTGACGAGGCCAGCGGCGCGTGCGCAATGATCAGGACGATGGTCATCGGGAGGTTGCTTCCCGCGCGATTATCGTCGTTCGACGCTGCCGCACCAGGTACCAACCCTGCGCCAACGCGCAACACCCCGCAAAGGCGGCCAGTGCGATGCGATAGGCATCCACGCGCGCCAGCCCCAGCGCCAGCAGCCCGTCGATGGCCGCGCCGATGCCCCACTGCACGCCGAACACCCCGGCGAAGACCACGAGGTTGAACGCCGACAGCGCGCGTCCGGCCACCGCCGCAGCGAAGGCCTGGGCGATCACCGGCTGGCTCAGCGTGACGCAACTCGACAGCACGCACCACGCCGCCCAATATGCTGCGCGCGCCTGAGTCGCATTTGCCACGATCGCCAGCAGCATCAGCAGGTGGGCCGGCAAAGCCCACGCGATCACCCGCGACGCGTGCAGCCCGGCGCGCACCAGCCGCGGCAGAGCCAGACCCCAGCCCATGAACGCCGCCAGCATCGCCAGATTGACGCCGAACAGCCCTGCGGCGGCCTGCTGCGCGGTGGCGCCGGTGACCTGCGTCAGCCACGGCCCGATCCACAGCGACTGCATCGCGATCAATCCGCCGTAGCTGAAGAAGCCCAGCGGCGCCAGCGCCACGAAGGTCGGGTCGCGCATGATGTCGCGGTAGCGCCCGAGCGCCGGCAATGGCGGGTTGGGCACGCCGCGCGGCACGAAGACCGCGATCAACAGCATGGCAAACGCGAGCAGCCCGGCCAGACCGACAAACAGCCCGCGCCAGCCCCAGATCGGCAGCAGCGCCTGCACCGGCAGGGTCGAGGCCACCATGCCCAGCGACCCCGTCATCAGCATCCACGCGTTCAGCCGCAACTGCGTCGCCGCCGCAAACACCTGGCGATAGCAAGTCAGCGGCGCCATCAAGCACGCCGCCACGCCCATGCCCGTCAATAGCCGCGCCAGGCTGAGCGACACCAGCCCGCGCCCCAGCGAGAAGCCCATGCAGCCGACAACCGCCAGCGCCAACAGCACCAGTTGCACACGCCGCGCGCCGAAGCGGTCGAGCGCGCGTCCCAGCGGCAACTGCATCGCGGCAAAGCCCAGAAAGTACATCCCGGCCAGCAACCCCAGGTCAGCGCGGCTCAGGCCGAGCTCGGCGCTGAACGCCGGCGCCAACGTTGCCGTGATCGCGCGCAACAGTGCCGACAAGAAGTACGCAAACGCGAACGCAAGCACCAGCGCCACCGCCGCCGGCGCGGCGGGGTGGCCGCCGTGCTCAGGCGGCCGCGGCGTCATGGCGTGAAGCGCAGGTTCGCGAAGAAGTGGTCCATCGCCTCGGCATCGCCACGGTGGCTGACGACACTGGCCCGAAACACCCGCGTTCCCTTGGAGAACACCGCCTGTTGCGCGCTGACCGGCTGGTCGTTGGGCAGCCGCCCCGACAGTTGCACGCGCTGGCTGGCCGGATGGGGCGTTGCGCCGTCCAGCCGCAGCTCGAACCGCTGCGTGTCCGACGCCGCGAGGTTCGCCACCAGCGCATCGCGCAACTCGATCAATGCCGGGCCAACCCGCGCCGGATCGCCGACATCGGCGAAGGCCACCGCCCAGGTCGCCGCGTCGGTGGTGCACGCGTGCAACTCCAGGCTCAGCGTGGACGGCCCGAGCGGCACGCGCCGCATCTGGCTGTCGGGCTTGCAAGGAAACTGCACGCTCAGGCCGGTGTCGGCCAGTCGCAGCTCGCGCCAGTCGAGCGCCGGTGCACACCCGGCCAGCCCCATCAGGCCCGGCCACGTCAGGGCCAGCCACGGCAACGCCCGTCGCGACAGGAAGCTGGCACAGCGGGTCATCACGCGGCAGATTATCGAGTCGCGCACGCGCCCGCCGCGGCCGCCTCGAAGCGTGAAGGATTGCCACTGCCTCGAGGCAACAGCGCACCGTCCCCGCGATCACGGGTTGGTGGTTCACCCGGCGCTTGCCCACACTTGGAACACGAAACACAGGCCGCCGCGCAAACCCGCCTGGCCACCTTGCCGGTCAGGAGCCACCTGGAGCCACTGCGATGAACGCATCCGAACAACTCGACGCCAGCCCGTGGGCGACGGCGGCCTGCGCGCCGGTGATCGACCGCAGCGGCCTCGAGACCTTCAGGGACCTGCTGGCGCAACTCGGCCGCGAGGTCGCCGCACCGATGACCTCGGCGCTGGAGCGCGTCAACGCCTTCGCCGCCAGCGGGCGCATCGATCGTGCGGGCCTGCGCGCGCTGCGCGACGAGCTCGACAGCGCGCGCCGCGTCGGGCTGGGCGCGCAGCAAATCGCCCGGGTGGCCTCGGGCCGGGTTCGCCAGCGGCCGCAGCAGTTGAATCTGACGAAGCTGCTGCACGACGCGCTGGCGCAGCGCGGCCGCGAGACCGCCTCGCGCGGCATCGATGTGCGCCAACGGCTCGCGCCGGCACAGGTGATCGCCGATGCGTCGCTGTGCGCCGCGCTGATGCAAGCGCTGCTGGACTGGTGTTTCGAGCACGCGCGCTCGCACATCGAGTTCGACCTGGACGTGACCGACTGGCCCGAGCGCGCGAGGCTGGCCTGCCGCTACGCCTGCATTCCGCCCGACGAACTGCCGACGACGCCAGCCGATGCGCTACGCCTCGAGACCGTGAGCTGGCAGCTGCTGTGCCGGCTTGCTCGAGCTCTCGGGCTCGAGCTGCAGCGCAGGGACAGCGGCGGTGCGACGCACTTGACGATCGAGTTCCCGCGCACCGTCGGCGAGGGCCTGGCATTGCTGGACCTGCGGCAGTGCGACACGGCCGCCGATGCGGCGAACTCGCAGCCGATGGTCGGGCGCCATGTGCTGGTCATCGCCGCCCGGCGCGAGACGCGCAACGTGGTGCGCGAGACCTTGCGCCCGCTGGGTCTGATGATCGACTACGTGGCATCGATCGACGAGGCGCGCGAGTTCTGCAGCGCCGGCTTGCCGCATGCGATCGTGTTCGAAGCGGCGCTGGCCGGTCAGGCGCTGCGCACGCTGCGCGCGTCATGGCAGCGCGACGCACCCACCCTGGCCTGCATCGAGATCACCGAACAGGGGCACAGCATCGAGGTATCGGACGTTGGCGGGCAACGCACCGCCCACATCGGCCGCGACGTGCTGGGCCGCGGCCTGGCCAGCGCGCTGGTGTGCGAGCTCGCTCGCACCGGCTGAACCGCGCGCCACGCCGGCCGCAGCCGGATGCGCGCGAAGCGGCGTCAGTCCGCGCTCAGACCGGCGGCGTAGGCCTGCTGGTCGGCGTGGTAGCTGGAGCGCACCAGCGCGCCGACGGCGGCGTGGCTGAAGCCCATCTTGGCGGCTTCGGCCTCGAACATGCGGAAGGTATCCGGGTGCACGTAGCGCAGCACCGGCAGGTGGTGGCCGCTGGGCGCCAGGTACTGGCCGATGGT
>CALBTN010000360.1 GCA_937967345.1 uncultured Rubrivivax sp.
CCTGTCCCCAGCCGCCGAGACGCTCGAACGCCTGGAACACCTGCTGCTGCTGCGCCGCGTCCAACCCCGGGCCGGTGTCGCCGACGACGATGCGCACGCCTGCGGCGACCGGTTCGACCTGCAGCTCGACGCAGCCGCCGCGGCGGTTGTGCTTGATCGCGTTGGCCACCAGCTCGAGCAGCACCTGCTCGAGCCGCGCGCGGTCGGCACGCACGCACAGCGGTGCCGCCGCGACCTCGGGCAGCTTCACCTCGTGATCGCGCGCCAGCGCAGCGCTGGAGTGCAAGCACTGCTGCAACAGCGGTGCGACCTCGACCGCCTCGAGCTGCAGCGGCAGCTCGCCGGCATCGATGCGTGCCAGGTCCAGCAGCCCGTCGATCAGCCCGAGCAGCCGCTGCCCGGCCTGCAGGATCTGCCCCAGGTGCGAGCGCGGCGTGTCGGCCGCGGCCAAGGCCGGATCGGCGAGCATCACCTGCGCGAAGCCCAGGATCGCGTGCATCGGCGTGCGCAGCTCGTGGCTCATGCGCGACAGGAACTCGGTCTTGGCGCGGCTGGCCGCCTCGGCCTCGTCGCGCGCGCGCACCAGCTCCGCGGTGCGCTGCTGCACCCGCTGCTCGAGCTGGGCGTTCAGCGTGCGCAAGGCCTCTTCGGCGCGCACGCGTTCGCTGACGTCGCGCACGTTCAGCACCACGCCGGCCACCGCCGGGTCGGACAGGCAGTTGTTGGCCAGGATCGCGACGTGGCGCCACTGGCCATCGGCGTGGCGCGCGCGGCACACGGTCTCGCGCTCGCCGTGCGGGCGCATCGCCAGCACCGAGGCCAGCTCGGCCTGCGCCTCGGCGTGGTCGTCGGGGTGCAACCACTCCAGCACCTTGGTGTGCACCACGGCCTGCGGCTCATGGCCGAGCAACCGTCGCGCCGCGGGGCTTGCGTAGCGCACCACGCCTTGCGCGTCGCACAGCAGCGTCAGCTGCTGCGAATGTTCGGTCAGCGCGCGAAAGCGCCGCTCGCTGGCCTGCAGCGCCAGCTCCGCGCGATGGGTGGCGCTGACGTCCTCGACCGTGCCCTCGTAGCACAGCACGCGGCCCGCGGCGTCGCGCACCAGGTGCGCGTTCTCGCGCACCCAGATGCGTTCGCGCGTGCGGTGGCGATAGATCTCGGAGACGAAGTCGACCACCGCACCGTCGCGCTGCATCAGCCGCGCGAACTCGGCGCGCCGCTGCGGATCGACATAACACTCGCGGCCGATGTCGTTGACCGCCTGCAGCATCTGGCGTTCGTTGTCGTAGCCGTTCAAGCGCACCAGCGCGGCATTGGCGCGCAACTGGCGGCCGTCCAGACTCGAACGGTAGGCGCCGATCGGCAGCTGCTCGAAAAGGGTGGTGACCTGGTCCATCAGGCGTCGCGCCGCGGCCGCTGCGCCGCCGGCCGCCGCCGCTGCGGCGGCGGTCGGCCGGCGCCCGAGGCCGGCCCGGCGCGGCGCGCCTCGGCCTCGCGCCGCGCCAGCTCGAGCAGCGCGGGCAAGGCCTCGGGCGTCACGCCCTTGAGCGCGCAGAAGTTGGCCAGACTCAAGGTGGTGGTGTCGAACGCGTAGAGCAATTCGGCACGGCGGCGCTGCTGCTCGCGCAGATCGTCTTCGCGCGCGGCGCGCACTTCGCGCCGCCGCACCAGCTCGTCGAGCGCGGCCTGCCGATGTTCGGCCGTGATCTCCCCGGCCGGCGCGCCGTCGAGGTCGAAGCGGTGCGGTGCGCGCGTCAGCGCGATCAGGTAACCGGTACGCCCGGTGTGGCGCCGCAGGAAGGCCGACAGCGCCGCCTTGGTGAACACCCCCGGCGCGCGCTGCTGGATATCGGCCTGGATGCGCAGCTTCAACGGCTTGGGCGCGCCGGCGAACAGCGCCGGAAAGCGCAGGCGCAGTTGATCGGCGCAGGCGTCGGCGCCGCTGTGGGGCTCGGGCGTGGCAGGCGCGTCGTTCATGGTCGAGCGCAAATGTAGCGAACGCGCCGATTGTGGGCCCGCCGCCGCAGCGCCGCGGTCAGCGGCATGATGCGTGCGGCGTGGCATCGGCCACGGCTGCGGCCTGCCGGCCTTCGCACAGATCGGCCACCGCCGCGGCCACCGCCGCCGCCAGCCGCTGCTGGCCGGCGGCGCTGCGCAGCCACCGCTCGTCGGCCCGGTTCACGATCACACCGGCTTCGAGCAGCACCGCGGGCATGTGCGTCAGCCGCAGCACCGCCAGTTCGTCGAAGCGGTACAGGCCGATCGCCGCATCGAGCAGCTCGCGGTTCTCGCCGGCGATCGGCTCGGCATGGTGCAGCGTCGGGTGCAGGCACGCGCCGAGCAGCCGCGCCCCCAGCAGCCGCGCGAACTGCTCGCTGCGCTGCGCCTCGGCGTTGAGCCGCGAGACGAACAGCGAAAAGCCGCTGATCCGGTCGGTGTACAGCCGCGCCGCACCGCGCCAGCGCCAGGTCTGCAGCTTGTGCGGCTGCGCCGAGTCGTGGTGCACCGATACGAACAGCCGCGCCTGACGCGCGTTGGCCAGGCGCGCGCGCTCGTCGAGCGTGATCGCCTCGGCGCCGCGGCGCGTCAGAAAGCTGCGCTCGAACCCGGCGCCGTGCAGCGCGGCGGCGATGCGCGCGGCCAGCCGGTCGTTGAAGTCGAGTTCGCTCGCGCCGCGCGCACTGGTCGCCCCCGGCTCGGCCGCGGTGTGGCCCGGATCGATCGCGACGCCGAAGTTGGCGCGATCGCAAGCTGCGGCCTGCGCGGCACCGGCCAGGCCGATCACGGCCCAGGCCGCCGCCACAAGCCGCCGCGCCGCAGCGTCAATTCGCCGCACGGTCGCCCTGGACCTGCTGCCGCTGCGCGACGATCTGCGGCCGGTCCTCGATCAGCCGCAGCACCAGCACGTCATGCGCGGTGCCGGTTCGGCTATCACCGCGCTGCGCGCTGCTGACCCGGTAGCGCACCGCATAGTTGACCGTGGCCGAACCGTCGCCGGCGCTGCGGTCGATCGCGATGTCGCCGCTCAGCCGGTTGTCGATCTGCGGCCACCGCCGGTGGAAGGCCTGCCGGTCCTGCAGGATGAAGTCGTGGCCGACACCCTTGGCATCGAAATAGTCGACCCGCTCGGCATAGAACGCCAACAGCGCCTGGGCATCGGCACGGTTCAGCGCCGCGATGTAGTCGGCGACGAAGCGGCGAATGCGTTGATCGTCCAGCGGCGCCGCGGCCTGGGCTGGCGCCGCTGGCGCCGGCGTCTCGGCCACAGCGGTTTCGGCGTGTGCCGGCGCCGGCGGGGGTTCGACGGCGGGTTCGGCGGCAGGCTCGACGACGGCCGCGGGCGGTGGCGCGGGCCGGGACGGCAGGTCGGCGTGCGGCGCCGGCTCGCGCGACAGCAGCAAGGACGCGACCACGACCAGGCCCACGACCGCGCCGCCGATCCAGCCCAGTGCCAAGCGCCGCTTGGGCGCCGGCGCAACCGCTGGCGCGACGCGGGATGTTGCGGGTGGCGTCGCAGGTGGCGCCGCAAGTGGTGCGGCGGGTGCTGGGGCGGGTGCTGCTGCGGCGGCGGCGGGCGGTTGGCTCGGCAGTGACGGCGATGCGGGCGGCGCGGCTGGTTCGGGCGGTGTCGGCAGCGGCGACATCAACCCCTGCGGCGCCGGTGCTTGCTGCAGCGCAGCGCTGGGCGCCGTCGCCGGCTCGACCGCGGCGTCCCGCGGTGCGCGCTGCGGCGACCCGGCGCCGTGCGGTGCATCGGCCTGCGGCGCCGGCT
>CALBTN010000361.1 GCA_937967345.1 uncultured Rubrivivax sp.
CCTGCACGAGTTCATGGAAGGGCCGATCTTCATTCCGCCCTGCGGCCATCCGCATCCGATTTCCGGCGAATCCGCGCCCGTCACCATGGGCCATGAGTTCTCGGGCGTGGTGTACGCCGTCGGCGAAGGCGTGATCGACATCGAAGTGGGCCAGCATGTCGTGGTCGAGCCCTACATCGTCGCCGACGACGTGCCCACCGGGCCGGGCGAGAAGTACCACCTGTCGAAGAACATGAACTTCATCGGTCTGGGCGGTCGCGGCGGCGGCTTGTCCGAGAAGATCGCCGTCAAGCGTCGTTGGGTGCACCCGATCTCCCCAGCCATTCCGCTGGATCAGGCCGCTTTGATCGAGCCGCTATCGGTTGGCCACCATGCCTACGTGCGCAGCGGCGCCAAGGCCGGCGATGTCGCGCTGGTCGGCGGTGGCGGCCCCATCGGGCTGCTGTTGGCGGCCGTGCTCAAGGCCAAGGGCCTGAAAGTCATCATCACCGAGCTGAGCGCCAAACGAAAGGAAAAGGCGCGCGAATCCGGCGTCGCCGATCACGTGCTGGACCCGTCCAAGGTCGACGTGGTGACCGAAGTGATGAAGATCACCGGCGACAAAGGCGCTGACGTGGCCTTCGAATGCACGAGCGTCAACAAGGTGCTGGACCAGCTGGTGGCCGCGACCAAGCCGGGCGGCGTGGTGGTGATCGTGTCGATCTGGAGCCATCCGGCCAGCGTCAATGTGCACAGCGTGGTGATGAAGGAGCTGGATGTGCGCGGCACGATCGCGTACTGCAACGACCATCAGGAAACCATCAAGCTGGTGGAGCAAGGAATGCTGAATCTGGAGCCCTTCATCACGCAACGCATCCAGCTGGATGAACTGGTTGCAAAGGGCTTCGAAACGCTGATCCACAACAACGAGTCCGCGGTGAAGATCATCGTCCGGCCCAGACTCAAGTAGGCGCGCGGGACTGCGGCAGGGCAACGCCGCGCCCGGCGATGCCTTCGGTGCGGCGCTAGGCCAGCGTCAGGCCGTCTGCTTGTGCTGCGTGTACGGCGTGGCGCCGCGCGGCACGTACACACCGTCGGTCTGGTCGGTGAACTCCTTGGCCATCGCGCGCGGGTTGTAGAACTGCTTGTACCAAACGCGCGCCTTCATGAACGGGCCGTCGCTGGGGATGAACAGGCCCGACAGGCAGGCCGCCTTGTTCTGCCAGACCTCGAAGTCCTGCGCGAACGACAGCAAGCTGCTGTGCTGGTACTGCGCCGCGGCGATGCGGTCGGGCTGCGTCGCCACCGCGCTGTTGCTCGGCGAGCGCACGATCAGGTTGTGCCAGACCTTGATCGTGCCGTCGTCCACCGGCGTGTGGGTGATCAGCAGCACCGTTTCGAACACGCCGGTCAGCAGCGACACCAGCACGCCGGGGCCGTGGTAGGTGGTGTCGGTGTGCAAGATCGCGCTGACGCCGTCGGCGCTGACCAGCGTGCGGTGGCCGCCGCACTGGCGCTGCGTGGCGGTGTGGCCGCGGAACTCGTTCTCGTAGCGCTCGACCGTCGAGCCGTGGATCGGGCTGAGGTGGCCGTAGTCGCAGATGTTGTCGATCACCTCTTGCGGGTGCTGGTTGAGCACGCCAACGTGGTCCCAGCGGCCGCCCACCCATTGCGGGTCGCTCCATTGCGGCAGCGACGGGTGCTCCCACTCGGGCTCGCCGTTCTCCGGGTCGTGCCAGACCCACACCGCACCCAGGCTTTCGACCACGGTCCAGCTCTTGACGCAGGCCGCGGCCGGGATCGGCCCTTGGTGGTAGGGGATGTCCTCGCACTTGCCGTCGGGGCCGAAGCGCCAGGCGTGGTACGGGCAGCGGATCGAGTCGCCCTCGACGTTGCTGCCGCCGCCGTCGATCACCACGTAGCTGGTGGTGTTGGGTGCGGCCAGGTGCGTCTTCATGTGCGGGCAGTACGCGTCCAGCAGCACCACCTTGCCGGTGGCGCGCCCGCGGTACAGCGCGAAGTCCTTGCCGAAGAAGCGCACCGCCAGCGGCTTGTGGGTGTTCAGCTCCTCGCTGTCGGCGATCATGAACCAGCCGCGCGGGAAGGTGAATTCGCCGAGGCGATAGTCCTTGGTCGTTGCCATCGGGTCTCCTGAAATGCAGTGTCGGGATTCTCGATATTCTGGGTGCCACCCTGGGGGTTGCATACCCTGTTTGGACGATTCCGCGGCTGGTCCCGGATCCGAACATGCCCCCGGCGCGGCCCGCGACGGGCACGACCAGACCAGACCGCAACGAGGACGACGACGATGGGCGACGCGACGATCAACGACTTGCTGGCATGCCAGCGCCGCGCCTTCGTGGCCGAAGGGGCGGTCGCGCCCGAGGTGCGCAAGGCACGGCTGCAAAAGGCGATCGACATGCTGATCGCCTCGAGCGACGCGCTGTGCGACGCGATGGGCCGCGACTTCGGCGGCCGACCGCCGGTGTTCTCGCTGATGAACGACATCATCGGCTCGCTCAGCGCGCTGAAGGCCGCGCGCGACCGGCTGCATGAGTGGATGCCCGACCAGCCGCGCGCCAGCGTCGCGCCGTTCGACCAGTTCGGCGCCAGCGCATGGGTGCGCTACCAACCCAAGGGCGTGATCGGCATCATCGGCACCTGGAACGCGCCGGTGTTCACGCTGTTCTCGCCGCTGGCCGGCGTGTTCGCCGCCGGCAACCGCGCGGTGCTCAAGCCCAGCGAGGTGGCGCCGCTGACGGCCGAGGTGGTGGCCCGGATCGTCGCCGCGGCGTTCGCGCCCGAGGAGCTCGCGGTGGTCACCGGCGGCGCCGAGGTGGCTGCCGAGTTCAGCGCGCAGCCCTGGGATCATCTGGTGTTCACCGGTTCGGCCGAGGTCGGCCGCAAGATCATGCGCGCGGCGGCCGACAACCTGGTGCCGTTGACGCTGGAGCTGGGCGGCAAGTCGCCGGTGATCGTCGGGCGCAGCGCCGATGTGCGCAACGCGGCCGAGCGTATCGCGGTGGGCAAGTCGCAGAACAGCGGCCAGCTGTGCGTGGCGCCCGACACCGTGTACCTGCCGCGCGAGAGCGTCGACGCCTTCGTCGCCGCGGTGCAAGAGTTCTACGCCGGGCTGTTTCCGACCATCGCCGGCAATGCCGACGTCACGCCGGCGGTGAACGCGCGGCACTTCGCGCGGGTGGAGTCTTACGTCGCCGACGCCGGCGCGCGCGGCGCGCGCATCGCGATGGCCGGCGACTTTCCCAGCGCGCAAGGCGGTGCCGAGCGGCGCATGCCGCTGCGCCTGGTGGTCGCGCCGCCGGCCGACAGCGACATCGCGCGCCACGAGATCTTCGGCGCGGCGCTGGTGCTGCAGCCCTACGACGAGGTGGCCGAAGCGGTGGCGTCGATCAATGCCGGCACGCGGCCGCTGGCGCTGTACTACTTCGGCAGCGACGCCGCCGAGCAGCGCTACGTGCTCGACCACACCGTCTCCGGCGGCGTGGCGATCAACGACGTGCTGATGCACGCCGCGCTGCTGGACGCGCCCTTCGGCGGCGTCGGTGCGTCGGGCATGGGCCACTACAACGGCCGCGAAGGCTTCGTCGAGTTCAGCCATGTGCGCTCGGTCTACAGCGCCGGCGGCCACGACCCGCGGCGCGAGTGGGGCATGCTGGCGCCGTACCAGGACGGCTTCGAGCAGGTGCTGCGCGCCGCACTGGTGCCCTAAGACGCTGCGGCGATCGAGAACGCAAGAAGCGGCACCCGCCTTCGGCGCGAAGCGGCCGTAGGC
>CALBTN010000362.1 GCA_937967345.1 uncultured Rubrivivax sp.
TGCGGTCGTCCTGGCATTCGGCGACGATGCCGGTGGGCAGGTGGGTGATGCGGATCGCGCTGTCGGTCTTGTTGACGTGCTGGCCGCCCGCGCCGCTGGCGCGGAAGGTGTCGATGCGCAGCTCGGCCGGGTTCAGCGCGATCTCCTCGGCCTGGTCGGGCTCGGGCAGAACCGCCACCGTGCAGGCCGAAGTGTGGATCCGGCCCTGGCTTTCGGTGGCAGGCACGCGCTGCACGCGGTGGCCGCCGGACTCGAAGCGCAGCGCCTCGTAGACCTGCTCGCCGCTGACGTGCAACACCAGCTCCTTGTAGCCGCCCAGCTCCGACGGGTTCTCGCTCATCACCTCGGCGCGCCAGCCGCGGTGCTCGCAGTAGCGCAGGTACATGCGCGCCAAGTCGCCGGCGAACAGCGCCGACTCGTCGCCGCCGGTGCCGGCGCGGATTTCGACGAAGGCGTTGCGCGCGTCGTCGGGGTCGCGCGGCAGCAGCGCCAGCTGCAGTTCGGCTTGCAGCCGCTCGAGATCGCCTTCGGCCGCGGCGATTTCTTCGGCGGCCAGCTGCGCCATCTCGGGGTCGTCGAGCAGCTCGCGCCCGGCCTGCAGGTCGCGCTCACGCTGCTGGTAGTGGCGAAACTGCTGCACCACCTGCGCGGCCTCGGCCTGCTCGCGCGACAGGCTGCGCCAGCGCGCGATGTCGCTCAGCAGCTGCGGGTCGGCCAGACTGGCATCGAGCTCGTTCAGACGCAGCGCCAGCCGTTCGAACTGTTCGCGCAGGCTTGAATTCATGGTCGGGGATCGAAGACGAAGCAATGGGCCGTGGCCGCTGGCGGGCAGCTTGGCACCGCAGCGCCTCGGCCCGGGCGCAGCTAACGCCCGTCGCGGTCGGGGCTGCGTGGGGTCTGGCGCAGGAACAGGCGCGAGACGGTCTGCGCCAGCTGGTCGCGTTCGCTGCCGTTGGCGCAGTGCAGCTCGGCCATCGCGCCGTGCAGCAGCTTTTGCGTCAGGCCGCGCGACAGCGCGTCCAGCACCTGGTCGATGTCGGCACCGCGCGCCAGCAGCTTGCGCGCGCGCGCCATCTCCAGGCTGCGCCAATCGTCGGCCTGTCGATTGAGCGCCTGGATCAGCGGCACCGCGGCGCGCTGCTCCAGCCAGTGCGCGAAGCTTTGCACCCCGGCGTCGACGATGGCTTCGGCCTGCTGCACCGCGGCCTGGCGCTTCTCGCCGGCGGTCTGCACCACGCCGGCCAGGTCGTCCACCGTGTACAGGTAGACGTCGGACAGCTCGCCCACCTCGGGCTCGATGTCGCGCGGCACGGCCAGATCGACCATGAACATCGGCCGGTGGCGCCGCGCCTTCAGCGCGCGCTCGACCGCGCCCAGGCCAATGATCGGCAGGCTGCTGGCGGTGCACGACACGACCACGTCGAACTGGTGCAGCACCGACGGCAGTTCGGCCAGCCGCAAGGCCTGGGCGCCGAAGCGGGTGGCCAGCTTCTCGCCACGCTCGATCGTGCGGTTGGCCACCGCCACGGCTTGCGGGCGGCGCGCGGCAAAGTGCGTGGCCACCAACTCGACCATCTCGCCGGCGCCGACGAAAAGTACCCGGGTCTGGCTCAGATCCTCGAACAGCTGCGCGGCCAGGCGTACCGCGGCCGCTGCCATGCTGATCGAATGGCTGCCGATCTCGGTGGCGCTGCGCACCTCCTTGGCCACCGAGAACGAGCGCTGGAACAACTGGTGCAGCAAGCTGCCCAGCGTGCCGGCAGATTCGGCCTGGCGCACCGCGGCCTTCATCTGGCCGAGGATCTGCGGCTCGCCCAGCACCATCGAATCCAGCCCCGATGCGACCCTGAACGCGTGCCGTGCCGCGGCCCGGTCCTCGAGCACGTAGGTGTGGCTCAACATGCGTTCGCCGCTGATGCTGCCGTGCGCGGCCAGCCAGTCGATCGCCGGGCGCACCAGCTCGCCGGCCAGGCCGTCGCGCGCGGCAAAGTACATCTCGGTGCGGTTGCAGGTCGACAGCAGCGCGGCTTCGGGCCGGTCGTGGCCGCGGATGCGCTCGCGAAAGCCCTGCAGTGCCGCCGTCAACTGGTCCGGCGCGAACGCGAGACGGCCGCGCAAGTCCAGCGGCGCGGTCGCGTGGTTCAGGCCCAGGGCGATGACGCTCATGGGCCGATTATAAAATCTTGCCGCTTTTGCGCCGTTGTTCGCGTTGGCCGCGTGCCGGCCGCGTGCTTGCGTTGCGTCAACGGTGCGGGCCCGACCAATGAATGCACTCGATGCCACTTGGCACCTGCTGGGGCTGTTCATGCCGGCGCTGGCTACCGCGGCCATTGCCGCCGGCGCGGCCAAGCTGCTGTGGCGCGCGCCGCTGCGGCGCATCGGCTGGCTGCGTCTGACGGCCTGGACCGCGGCGGCAGGCTCGCTGGCGCTGCTGGGCGGGCTGCTGCTGCTCGGCCGCGATGGCCGCATGGCCAGCTACGGCGCGATGGTGGCCGCCTCGGCGCTGGTGCTGTGGTGGGCGTCGCGCCCCGCGGCGGGCCAGCGTCCGCGCAGCGAGTGAGGGTAGGCGGCCGTGATGTCCACCTCGATCATCTGACCGACCAGCGCGTTCGGCCCCGCGAAGTTGACGATGCGGTTGCACTCGGTGCGGCCCATCAGTTCGGGCGCTTCGGCGCTGGACTTGCGCGACGCGCCTTCGACCAGGATGCGCTGCACCGTGCCCACGCGCGCTTGGCTGATGCCGCGCGCAAACGACTCGATGCGCGCCTGCACCTGCTGCAGCCGCTGCAGCTTGGTCGGGTGCGGCGTGTCGTCGTGCAGGTTGGCCGCCGGCGTGCCGGGCCGCGGGCTGAAGATGAAGCTGAAGCTCGAGTCGAAGCCGATGTCGTCGATCAGCGCGAGCGTCCGGTCGTGGTCGGCCTGGGTTTCGCCGGGGAAGCCGACGATGAAGTCGGTCGACAGCGCAAGCTGCGGCCGCAGCGCGCGCAGCTTGCGCACGATGCTCTTGTACTGCAGCACGGTGTAGCCTCGCTTCATCGCGCCGAGGATGCGGTCGCTGCCGTGCTGCACCGGCAGGTGCAGGTGGCTGACCAGCTTGGGCACCCGCGCGTAGACCTCGATCAGCCGCTGGGTGAACTCGTTCGGGTGGCTGGTGGTGTAGCGGATGCGCTCGATGCCGGGGATCTCGGCCACGTACTCGATCAGCAGCGCGAAGTCGGCGGCCTGCGCCGCGCCGCCCATCGTGCCGCCCATCCTGCCACGATAGGCATTGACGTTCTGCCCGAGCAAGGTGACCTCGCGTACGCCCTGGTCGGCCAGCAGCGCCACTTCGGTCAGCACGTCGTCGAACGGGCGGCTGACCTCCTCGCCGCGGGTGTAGGGCACCACGCAGTACGAGCAGTACTTCGAGCAGCCTTCCATGATCGAGACGAAGGCGCTCGG
This sequence comes from uncultured Rubrivivax sp., assembly GCA_937967345.1. Classification (GTDB taxonomy): domain Bacteria; phylum Pseudomonadota; class Gammaproteobacteria; order Burkholderiales; family Burkholderiaceae_C; genus Rubrivivax. Next base: position 3,442 of record CALBTN010000362.1, read on the forward strand.
GCCGTCGACGCGCGCCGGCGGCAGATGGTCGAACTTCTCGATCTCGGGGAAGCTCACGTCCACCTGCGGCTGGCGGGTGCGTTGCCGCGCCGCGATCATCGCCGGCAGCCGGTGCAAGGTCTGCGGCCCGAACACCAGGTCGACGTAGGGCGCCCGCTCGATCAGCGCGGCGCCCTCCTGGCTGGCGACGCAGCCGCCCACGCCGATCAGCACGCCCTTGTCCTTCAGGTGCTTGACGCGGCCCAGATCGCTGAACACCTTCTCCTGCGCCTTCTCGCGGATCGAGCAGGTGTTGAACAGCACCAGGTCGGCCTGCTCGACATCGCTGGTGGGCTCGTAGCCCTCGGCGGCTTGCAGCAGGTCGGCCATCTTGGCCGAGTCGTACTCGTTCATCTGGCAGCCGAAGCTGCGGATGAACACCTTCTTCGGCGCGGCGGCGGGCTTCGCGCTCATGGCTTGGTCCAAGCTTGCGCGTCGGGGTTGAAGTGCCACTCGCGCGCCTGCTGGTCGCTGGTTGGCCAGGGTTTGCGCGCGGCTTCGTCACGGCTGAGCATCCACACGTCCAGCACCAGGCCCTCGAGTTCGGTGGTGTAGTTGACCACCACCTTGCGGCCCACCAGCGTGGCCGGCAGGTGCTGCAGGTTGTTCTCGTCGCGGATGCGCGCGCCCGGGGCCAGCCGCGCCGGCTTGCCGTTCAACGTGATCTGCGGAGGTGTGCCGAACACCACCTCGCCGCGCAGCGCCGCGGCGGTGAAGGTGCGCTCGGCCTGCGCGGCCAGCGGCAAGCTCAGCGCGCAGCCGAACACGGCGGCTGCAACACAGCGAATCATGGTGTGGATCCAGGGGCTGTGAATCGGGAGCGCGAAGTGTAGCCGCGCGGCATGCGGTGGCGCCTCGAGCCCGGGCGTCTAGCGCGGCTGGGCGTCGCGCGGCCGGCCCTGCAGCGCGTACTCGGCATGCTGCTGGATCAGCTTGGCCACCAGCGCGGTCCAGCCGGTCTGGTGGCTGGCGCCCAGCCCCATGCCGGTGTCGCCGTCGAAGTACTCGTGGAACAGGATCAGGTCGCGCCAGTGCGGATCGGTCTGGAACTTCTCGAAGCGGCCGTACACCGCGCGCCGGCCGTTGGCGTCGCGCGTGAACAGCCCGATCAGCCGCTGCGACAGCTGTGCCGCCACCTGCCACAGCGATGCGCTGTGGCCTGGCCCGTCCAGCGGCAGCTGCAAGTCGTCGCCGTAGAAGTAGTCGTGCTTTTGCAGCGATTCGATCAGCAGGAAGTTCAGCGGCATCCACACCGGGCCGCGCCAGTTGGAGTTGCCGCCGAACATCGCGCTGGTGGACTCGGCCGGCTCGTAGTCCAGCGTGAAACTGTGGCCTTCGAGCTGCAGCGTGAACGGCTGCGCCGCGTGGCGGCGCGACACCGAGCGCACGCCGCCCGGCGCCAGCAGCTGCTGCGCGTCGAGCACACGCTCGAGCAGCCGGCGCAGCCGCTGCTCGTCGACCAGTGCCAGCCGCAGCCGCTGCTGCACGCCGCGCTGGCCGATGTCGGCCAGCCGGCCGAGCAGCTCGGGGCGCCGGTCGCGGAACCACGCGAAGCGCTGGGCGAACTCGCGAAAGCCGCGAAAGCTGTCGGAGTCGCCGACCACGATGGCGAACAGCGGCACCAGCCCGGCAATGGTGAAGGCGTCGATGCGGCAGCGGCTGCCGTCGGGCAGCCGCAGCCGATCGAAGTAGTAGCCCTGGTCCTCGCTCCACAGCCCCGGGCCCTGATCGCCGCCGCGGTTGATGGCCGCGCCGATGTAGACGAAGTGCTCGAAGAACTTGGTCGCGATGTCTTCGTAGGCCGGGTTGCCGGCCGCCAGCTCGAGCGCGATCGCCAGCATGTTCAGGCAGTACATCGCCATCCAGCTGCTGCCGTCGGCCTGCTCCAGGTGCCCCAGCGACGGCGGCACGGCGCTGCGGTCGACGATGCTGATGTTGTCCAGCCCGAGGAAGCCGCCTTCGAACAGGTTGTCGCCTTGCGTGTCCTCGCGGTTGACCCACCAGGTGAAGTTGATCAGCAGCTTTTGGAAGATGCGCTCGAGGAACAGATGATCCATGCGGCCGGTCATCTTCTGCTCGATCTGGCACACGCGCAGCGCGGCCCAGGCGTGCACCGGCGGGTTGACGTCGCCGAAGTTCCATTCGTAGGCCGGGATCTGGCCGTTCGGGTGCATCACCCAGGCGCGCGTCAGCAGCGTCAGCTGCCGCTTGGCGAAGTCGGCGTCGATCAGCGCGTAGGCCACGCTGTGAAAGGCCATGTCCCACGACGCGAACCACGGGTACTCCCACTTGTCGGGCATGGCCATCACGTCGGCCGCATCCAGGTGCGCCCAGCGCTGGTTGCGCCCGCGCCGCCGCTGCGCAGGCGGCGCCGGCTGGCTGGGGTCGCCGTCGAGCCAGCGCTGCACGTTGTAGTGATAGAACTGCTTGCTCCACAGCAGCCCGGCGAAGGCCTGGCGCTGGATGCGGCGCAGCTCGTCGGGCATCTCGAACGGCGTGATCTGGCGATAGAAGGCATCGGCCTCAGCGATGCGCTGCGTGAATAGCGCATCGAACGGCTCGCCCAGCGGCGCGCTCGACTTGCCGTCGCTGCTCAGCCGCAGCTTGATCACCCAGGCCTGGCCGGGGCCGACCTCGGCGCGGTAGCGCGGTGCGGCCTTGGTGCCTTGGCCCGCGCGGTTCACCGCCTGCGTGCGCCCGGCGATCAGGTAGTCGTGGAAGGCGTCCTTGGCGAAGCCTTCGGGCGGCTGGCCCCACAGCCGCGCACGGTTGCTGTCGTTGTCGGTGAACAGCACTTCGTCGGGTGCGTCGAAGTACAACCAGTACGGGCCCAGTGCCGCGTGCGTGGCGCAAAGCACCCCCGGCCGCGCCGCGTCGGCGGCGATGAGCGGGCGCGCGGCGCCGGCCTTCCACGACCAGGTGTTCCTGAACCACAGCGTGGGCAGCAGCTGCAGCACGGCCGCGTCGGGGCCGCGGTTGACCGCTCTGATGCGCACCAACAGGTCGTCGGGCGCGGCCTTCGCGTATTCGACGAAGACGTCGAAGTAGCGGTCGTCGTCGAAGATGCCGGTGTCGAGCAGTTCGAACTCGGGCTCGCGGCGGCTGCGCCGGCGGTTCTCGTCGCGCAGCTGCTGATACGGAAAGGCCTGCTGCGGGTACTTGTACAGAAACTTCATGTACGCGTGGCTGGGCAGGTTGTCGAGGTAGAAGTAGTACTCCTTGACGTCCTCGCCGTGGTTGCCCTCGGGCCCGCTCAGGCCGAACAGCCGCTCCTTGAGCATCGGGTCGACGCCGTTCCACAGCGTCAGCGCGAAGCACAGCCGCTGCTGCTCGTCGCAGATGCCGGCGATGCCGTCCTCGCCCCAGCGGTAGGCACGCGAGCGCGCCTGCTCGTAGCTCAGGAAGTTCCAGGCGTCGCCATCGGCGCTGTAGTCCTCGCGCACCGTGCCCCACTGGCGCTCGCTGACGTAAGGGCCCCAACGCCGCCAGGGCACGCCGCGTTCGCGCGCATCGGCCAGGCGCTGGTGTTCGGCGGTGGGGGTTCGGGGGTCGGTCATGGTGGCGATTGTGCTGCTGCGCTGGACAGTCCATCCCGCCGCGGCGGGCTGATCCGACCCTCGGGGCGACCTAGAGTCCGGCTTCCTTTCGCAGCCGCAAGAAAGCACGCCATGGCAGACCATTCGATCAAGGGCAAGACCGTTCTCATCGCCGGCGGCGCGAAGAACCTCGGCGGCCTCATCGCGCGCGACCTTGCCGGCCAGGGCGCGAAGGCGGTCGCCATCCACTACAACAGCGCGGCCAGCAAAGCCGACGCGGACCGGACCGTCGCCGCCATCCAGGCGGCCGGCGCCAAGGCGGTGGCCTTGCAGGCCGACCTGACCAGCGCCAGCGCGGTCGAGAAGCTGTTCAGCGACACCATCGCCGCGGTCGGGCGGCCCGACATCGCGATCAACACCGTCGGCAAGGTGCTGAAGAAGCCGATGGTCGAGATCAGCGAGGCCGAGTACGACGAGATGAGCGCGGTCAACGCCAAGTCGGCGTTCTTCTTCCTGAAGGAGGCCGGCCGCCACGTCCAGGACAACGGCAAGGTCTGCACCATCGTGACCTCGCTGCTCGGTGCGTTCACGCCGTTCTATGCCGCCTACGAGGGCACCAAGGCGCCGGTCGAGCACTTCACGCGCGCCGCGTCCAAGGAGTTCGGCGCGCGCGGCATCTCGGTCACCGCGGTGGGCCCGGGGCCGATGGACACGCCCTTCTTCTACCCGGCCGAAGGCGCGGACGCGGTGGCCTACCACAAGACCGCCGCTGCCTTGTCCGGCTACTCCAAGACCGGCCTGACCGACATCGAGGACGTGGTGCCCTTCATCCGCTTCCTGGTCTCCGACGGCTGGTGGATCACCGGGCAGACGGTGCTGATCAACGGCGGCTACACGACGAAGTAAGCGCGATGCACGTGCTGCTGACGATCCTGGGCGGTGTCCTGCTGCTGGGCGTGTTCCTGCTGTTCGGCCACCTGTGGGGGGCGAACGCGCCGTCGGTCGCGCTGGCGGCCAAGGCCTTCATCCCGGCGTGGCTGGTCGTGGCCATCGCCAACCTGCTGGTCGGCGTGCACCACGCCGGCTACACGGTGCGCGAGGAGCTGCCGATCCTGGGCATCGTCTTCGCCGCACCGGTGCTGCTGGCGGGCCTGGCGATCTGGCATTTCTCGAAAGCTTGACCGCTCGACCGCGGCGCTGCTCCTGCGGCGCACCCCGCATGAGTCCCACCGCGCCGCAGCCGACACACCGCCCGAGCGAGGTCGTCGCCTTCTGGCAGGACGCCGGCCCGGCGCGCTGGTTCGCCAAGGACGCGGCCTTCGACCGGCGCTTCGGCGAACGCTGGATTGACGCCCACCGGGCGGCCGCGCAACGCCGGCTGGACGGCTGGATGCACAGCAGCGAAGGCGCGCTGGCGCTGCTGCTGCTGACCGACCAGTTCCCGCGCAACGCCTTCCGCGGCAGCGCGCGCATGTACGCCACCGACGCGCTGGCGCGGCGCTTCGCGCGGCTGGCCCAGCAGCACGGCCACATGGCCGCGGCGCCAGCGGCGCTGCGCCTGTTCTTCTGCCTGCCCTTCGCGCATTCGGAAGATCCGGCCGACCAGGCGCTGTCGGTGCAGCTGCACCAGGGCCTGGGCGAGCCCTGGCTGTCGCATGCGCGGGGCCACCGCGACATCGTGCGCCGCTTCGGCCGCTTTCCGCACCGCAACCGGCTGCTGGGGCGCGACAGCACGCCCGCCGAACAGGCCTTTCTCGCGGCGGGCGGCTTCGCGGGCTAAAGCGCGCGCGTGTGCGTGCGCGCTTCGCTTACCCTTGCGCGCGATGGACAGGCTCGATCAGTACCGTGTCTTCGTGCAGGTGGCCGAAATGGGCAGCTTCATCCGCGCCGCCAACGCGCTGCAGCTGCCGCGCGCTTCGGTGTCGGCCGCCGTGGCGCAACTGGAGCAGCGCCTGGGCACGCGGCTGCTGCACCGAAGCACGCGCAAGGTCCACGTCACGCCCGACGGCGAGGCCTTGCTCGAGCGGCTGCGCGCCTTGCTGGCCGACATCGAAGAGGCCGAGCAGCTGTTCCAGGCGCAGCAGCGCCCGACCAAGCGCATCATGCCCGCGCACTGGATTC
>CALBTN010000363.1 GCA_937967345.1 uncultured Rubrivivax sp.
AGATGTGCGGCAGCGGCATGCGCGCGATGATGTTCGCGCACGACATGCTCGCCGCGGGGTCGGCCTCGGCCGTGGTGGCCGGCGGCATGGAGAGCATGACCAACGCGCCGCATCTGTTGTTCGCGCGCAAGGGCATCCGCTACGGCCACGACCGCATCTTCGACCACATGGCGATGGACGGGCTGGAAGACGCCTACGAGCGCGGCAAGGCGATGGGCGTGTTCGCCGAGAGCTGTGTGGCCAAGTACGGCTTCAGCCGCGAAGCGCAGGACCAGTTCGCCATCGCCAGCACCACGCGCGCCAAGCAGGCCAACGAGGACGGCAGCTTCGCCTGGGAGATCGCGCCGGTGACGCTGGCCGGCAAGGGCGGCGAGACGGTGGTCGGCCGCGACGAGCAGCCGTTCAAGGCCAAGCTGGACAAGATCCCGTCGCTCAAACCCGCGTTCAAGAAGGACGGCAGCATCACCGCGGCCAACGCCAGCAGCATCAGCGACGGCGCCGCGGCGCTGCTGCTGATGCGCGAATCCACCGCCTCGCAGCGCGGCTGCAAGCCGATTGCGCGCGTCGTGTCGCACGCGGTGCATGCGCAAGAACCCGCCTGGTTCGCCACCGCGCCGGCCGGCGCCATCGCCAAGGCCTTGAGCAAGGCCGGCTGGCAGGCCGGCCAGGTCGACCTGTGGGAGGTCAACGAGGCTTTCGCCGCAGTGACGATGGCGGCGATGGCCGACTACAAGCTGCCGCACGACATCGTCAATGTGCACGGCGGCGCGGTGGCCCTGGGCCACCCGATCGGCGCCTCGGGCGCGCGCATCGTCGTCACGCTGCTGGGCGCGCTGCGCAAGCGCGGACTGAAGCGCGGCGTCGCCAGCCTGTGCATCGGTGGCGGTGAGGCCACCGCGCTGGCCGTGGAAATGCTGTGAACCAGGCCGACGCGGCGCTGCTGCTGCAGCAGCTGCCGCTGTTCATGGCCGCAGTGCTGGTGCTCAACGCCACGCCCGGCGTCGACGTGCTGCTGACGGTGTCGCGCACCGCGCGCGGCGGCGTGCGCGCCGGGTTGCTGTCGGCGCTGGGCATCGCTGCCGGTTGCGCGCTGCACGTGCTGGCCGTGGCCTTCGGTCTGGCGGCGCTGCTGGCCTGGTCGGCTGGCGCTTTCACCTTGCTCAAGTGGCTGGGTGCGGCCTACTTGGCCTGGCTGGGCTATGGGCTGCTGCGCGAAGCCTGGCGCGGTGGCGCGGCCGCGCCGGTCGACCCAAGGCCGCTGCCTGCGGTGTCGGCGGCAGCCGAGTTCAGGCGCGGGCTGCTGAGCAACCTGCTGAACCCGAAGGTGCTGCTCTTCATGCTGGCCTTCCTGCCGCAGTTCGTGCCGGCGCAGCTGCCGCACAAGACCGCGGCCCTGCTGCTGCTGGGAGCGCTGTTCGTGCTGCAAAGCCTGCTGTTCCTGCTGGTGTTGGTGGCGCTGACCGCACGGCTGGCGCGGCTGGCGCGCACCCCGGTGCTGGCCGGCAGCGGGCGTTGGCTGCAGGGCTTGAGCGGGTTGTTGTTCGTCGCGCTGGCTGCGCGCCTGGCGGGCAGCCGCATTTCACCGGCCTGAGAACCCCAAGGAGCGAGCATGCTGTTGAGCGAAGACCACCGCGCAGTGCAAGATGCCGTGCGCAACTACGTGCAGGATTGCATCGCGCCGCAGGCCGCGGCCTGGGACAAGAGCCACCACTTCCCCAAGGACGAGCTGCGCGGCCTGGCCGACCTGGGCTGCTACGGCGTGGCGGTGCCCACCGACTACGACGGCGCCGGTCTGGACTACCTGGCGCTGGCCATCATCCTCGAGGAGATCGCCGCCGGCGACGGTGCCACCAGCACCGTGGTCAGCGTCAACAACTGTCCGGTGTGCTCGATCCTGATGGCCTTCGGCAACGAGGACCAGAAGCATCGCTTCCTGAAGCCGCTGGCGCGCGGCGACATGCTCGGCGCCTTCTGCCTGACCGAGCCGCACGTCGGCAGCGAAGCCGGCGGCCTCAAGACCACCGCCACCAAGGACGGCGACCATTACGTGCTCAATGGCGTCAAGCAGTTCATCACCAGCGGCAAGAACGGCGACGTGGCCATCGTCATGGCCGTCACCGACAAGGCGGCGGGCAAGAAGGGCATCAGCGCTTTCATCGTGCCGACGAACACGCCCGGCTACACCGTGGCGCGCATCGAGGACAAGATGGGCCAGCACGCCAGCGACACCGCGCAGATCAACTTCGACGACTGCCGCGTGCCGGCCGAGAACCTGCTGGTCGACGAGGGCCTGGGGCTGAAGATCGCGCTGTCGGGTCTGGAAGGCGGGCGCATCGGCATCGCCAGCCAGAGCGTGGGCATGGCGCGCGCCGCGTTCGACGCGGCGCTGGCCTACAGCAAGGAGCGCCAGTCGTTCGGCCAGCGCATCTACGAGCACCAGGCGCTGCAGTTCAAGCTGGCCGAATGCGCGATGCAGATCGAGGCCGCGCGCCAGCTGATCCACCACGCTGCCAGCCTGAAGGACGCCGGCCAACCCTGCCTGAAGGAAGCGGCGATGGCCAAGCTCTTTGCCAGCGAGATGGCCGAGCGCGTGTGCTCGGCGGCAATCCAGGTCTTCGGCGGCTACGGCTACGTCAGCGACTTCCCGGTGGAGCGCATCTACCGCGACGTGCGCGTCACCCAGATCTACGAAGGCACCTCCGAGGTGCAGAAGATCCTGATCGGGCGCGCACTGTCGTAGTTCGCGGGGCGCGCCGTGGCGGTGGAGGCCCTGGTCGTGCTGCGCGCGCCGGCCGATACCGCGCACCCGCCGCCGCTGCGCTGGACCATCGTCGGCGCGCTGCCGCCGCGGCTGCTGCTGGTGCGGCTGCAAGCCGGCGATCTGGCCGGTGTGCAGGCCGATACGACGGTGGCGCATGTCGTCTGCAACGGCGTCCAGGCCGTGGCGTTGCGGCCCACGCCGCCGCTGGACGACAACGAGACCTTGTTCGTTGCCGCCTTTGCCGCGCGCGGCAGCAAGTCCGGGCCGCGGCCTGGCGAGGCGCTGGACTGGGACAGCCCCGGCTTCACGCCGCCGGGCACCCCACGGCGACGCTGAGCGCTGGCAGCTTGCCGCTGCCGGCGTGCGATCAAGCGCAGGGAAACAGGTGCCTGCTGTCGGCGCAAAGCAGCCGAATACAGAACAGCCTTCACCGCAGAGGAACGGAGGACGCAGAGGTCCGCAGAGTAAAGCCAGACTTGTATTCCTCTGCGCAAACTCTGCGTCCTCCGTTCCTCTGCGGTGAATGTATTGGGTGTCGGCTATGCGCCGGGAATGGCCGCAGGGCTTTCAGTCGGCCGCGCGCACCTGGTTCAGCTGCGGATCGTTCGGCGGGTTCATCACGCACCAGGTGCCCGCCGGGTGGTAGATGTAGGGCACACAGCGGTTGCAACTGGTGCAGCCGGACACGTCCGTCTGGCCGCTGCGCCACTGGTCGATCAGCCCGGTGTCGTGGATCAGCGGGCGCGCCATCACCACCGCCTCGAAGCCTTCGGCCACGGCGCCGCGCGCCGCGGCCAACGAACGCACGCCGCCGAGGTAGCCCAGCGGCACGCCCACCGCGGCGCGGATGCGGCGCGAGTGTTCCAGGAAGTACATCTCCTTGAAGGTCACGCGCGGCTTGCCGAACTGCGCGACGCTGAACGACATCGCGGCCTTGCGGCCCAGCACCTTGCGCATCTCGTCCACGTCCATGTTGCTGCCGAACATGAAGTAGCCCGACTCGAAGTTGCGCCCGCCCGACAGCACCAGCAGGTCGACGCCGGCACCCTCGAGCAGCCGCGCGGTGACGATCGCGTCGTCGACGGTGGCGCCGCGCGGCACGCCGTCGGCGACGTTGATCTTGGCCAGCACCGCGATGTGCTGGCCCACCGCGCGCTTGACCGCGGCAAGCACCGACACCGGGAAGCGCGCGCGGTTCTCGGCGCTGCCGCCGTATTCGTCGCGCCGCTTGTTGTTCAGCGGCGAGATGAACTGGTTCAGCAAGTAGCCGTGGCCCATGTGCAGCTCGACCGCGTCGAAGCCGCAGTCGCGGCACAGCTGCGCGGCGGCCACGAACTCGTCGCGCACCCGGGCCATGTCGGCCTCGGTCATGGCGCGGCTGCGCCAGTTGTGCACCAGCAGCCCGACGATGTTGAAACCGCTGGACGCGCTCATCAGCGCGCCGTCGACCTTCATGCCCGGCACGTACAGCCCGCCGTGGGTGATCTGGCACGAGATGCGCGCGCCGTGCGCGTGCACCGCGTCGGTCAGCGCGCGCAGGTCGGCGGCGATCTCGGGGCGCAGCCAAAGCTGCCCGGGCAACGAGCGGCCGAGCTGCGACACCGCGCCATAGGCCACGGTGGTCATGCCCACGCCGCCGCGGGCCAGGTCGGCGTGGTGCTGCACCATCGCCTTGGTCGGTGCACCGTCCAGCGCCATGCCTTCGTTGGCGGCGGCCTTGATGAAACGGTTGCGTAGCGTGACCGGGCCGAGTTGCCACGTGTCGAAGGGGTCGCTCGGACGTGCAGTGGCGATGGCGGTATCGGTATCGGGTGGGTTCATGTCGGGGTGCCGCGCACGTCGGACAACGTCTTGCCGGTCCAGCCCTTGAACGCGCGGCGGAAGTTGCTGACGCTGCTGTAGCCCAGCCGGTAGCCGATCTCCTTGGGCGTCAGCGAGGTGTGCTGCAGGTACTGGATGGCCAGATCCTGCCGCGTGTTGTCGACCAGCTGCTGGTAGTTCGCGTTCTCCTCGGCCAGCCGGCGGCGCAGCGTGCGCGCGCCCATCTTCAGGTGCACCGCCATCTCCTCCAGCGTCGGGAAGTGGCCCGGGTTGTTCACCAGGTGGGTGCAGATGCGCTCGGACAACACCGCGCCTTCGCGCGTCTTGGCGGCGAGTTGCTCGCAGTTGCGCGCGCACAGGTTGAACACGTCCTCGTTGGCCAGGACGACCGGATCTTGCAGCCGGTTGATGTCGAAGACGACGATGCTGCGCGGCTGGTTGAAGTACAGCGGGCAGTTGAAGCGGCGGATGTGGCGCGAGATATCGGCCGGTTGCGGGTAGGTCACGTGCAGTTCGACGATCGGGAAGGCCCGCCCGGTCAGCGACGACGCGAGCTCGATGGTCTGGCTGACGAACTCCTCGATCACGAACGGCAGCACGTCGCCGAGTTGGTGCGTGTCCTGGATCTCGGAGAACCAGCGGCCGTTGGCGATGTGGTTGCGCGACACGAACAGCCGCTCGCCCAGGTCGCTGTAGCGGTCGTAGATCTCGCGCGAGGCTTGCAGCGTCGGCGAGCTCATCACCGCATAACCCAGGATGCCCAGATCACTGAGCTTGAACTCGTGCCCCAGGCTGATGCCCAGGCAGGGGTCGCGGGTCAGCGCCAGCATGTTGTGGATGACCTGACGGTACTGCAGCGGCCCGGGCCGGCAATGCGGGTCGTCGAGCTGCTCGGCGCGCAGCCCGGTGCCTTGTAGCACCTGCTCGGCGGTGTGGCCTCGGGCCTGCATCCGCTCGAGATAGAAGACGATTTTGCTCTTGGGCTTGAGCCCGGACACTGGTTGTCTCCCGGTTGCGCCGGCGCGCGCGGCGCGGCTCGAACGAGGCCTCGACAATGCCCGCGGCGCGAGGCGACTGCAAGTTTCGATGGTAGCGCAGGGCGGCGCCGCCCCACCCTTTCGCCTGCGGCTGCAGGGTCATGGCCGGCACATGCGACGAACCCCGCGAGGCCCGCGCAGGGGTGTCCGCAAATGAAGCGCGATAGACCGCATCGGAGATGAACCCAGGGCAAGCCGCCACCGCCACTTCAGTAGCCTACGTTGAACGTTCAACTCCCCATGCGCTCGGGGCAGGAGGCAGCAGATGGCATCATCGAATCGCGACCAGCTGGTCAAGCCGGAGTTCATGTCCGAGCAGGAGTTCCAGTGGGTCAAGCAGGCCACCGAATCGCTGGAGCGCATCCGCGGCGACGCCCGCGCCGATGCGGCGGCCTATCAGGCCAACCCCGACGGCTGGGCCGAGGGCAGGAGTTCGCGCTCGGGCATGCCCACGCTGCTGCTGACGACGATCGGACGCAAGTCCGGCGAGAAGCGCGCGACGCCGCTGCTGTACCTGCACGAGGGTTGGCGCGTGATCGTGGTCGGCTCGCTCGCCGGCTACGACAACCACCCGTTCTGGTACCTCAATCTGCAGGCCAACCCGAATTGCTGGATCCAGCTCGACGACGTGGTGATGCAGGGGGTGGCACGCGACGCCACCGACGCCGAGCGCGAAACCCACTGGCCGCGGGTCAAGGCCCTGTTCCCGGCCTATGACTACTTCCAGACGACGACGCCGCGCAAGTTCGGCCTCGTCTTCATCACGCCGACCGGCCTGGCCTGAGCGCGCCCGCCGCACTGCCACGGTGGCCGCGCCGAAGCGGCACATCGTGGCCTGCATGAAGGCCGGCTGAGGCCGGCTGAACGTCCCGGCCTACGCGCAACTCCATGAACACCGCCATGAGCAACGTCAAGTTCGAACATCTCTTTGCGCCACTGCAGGTCGGGCCGATGCGCGTGCCCAACCGCATCTGCGAGACCACCAACACCATCAACTCGTCGCGCGCGCCGGGGCTGATCGACGAGCATTTCATCGCGCACCACCTGGCCAAGGCCAAGGGCGGTACCGGCTGGATCGGCAGCGAGACCTGGCTGCTGGACGTGCCGATGCTGCCCGGCGTGCCCGACGAGATCTCGCTGCGCGGCGGCTACGGCTCGCGCTACTCGTGCTACCAGAACCCGGCTTTCGTCGAGGGCTGGACCAAGTTCGTCGACGAGGTGCATGCGCAGGGCGCGGTGGTGGTGGTGCAGCTGACGCACCTGAACGCGCTGTGGTCACCGTCGCCGGTGCCGGTGGTGGGCGCGCAGGACTACGTGCCGCACGAGCTGGGCGAGGAACAGATCGAGTTCTTGCTCGAGAGTTACGCCAAGGCGGCCGAGGTCGCCAAGGCCAGCGGCGCCGACGGCATCGAGATCCATTGCGCGCACGAGACCGTCGGCCACGCCTTCCTGTCGCCGGTGACCAACCGCCGCACCGACCGCTGGGGTGGCGGGCCGATCGAGCGCACGCGCTACGTGGTCGAGGCGCTCAAGCGTGTGCGCGCGCGCGTCGGCGACGGCATCGCGCTGGGCATCCGCGTCAACGGCGGCGAGTCGCGCGAGGGCGGCTACGACAACATGGAACTGCGCGAGATGGTGTTCCACATCGCCGAGACCGGGCTGCTCGACTTCGTCGACATGGACACCGGCCACTGCTGGGGCGCGCCGTCGTACGTGCCGTCGTCGTACCACCCGCATGCCGAGTTCCGCGAGTTCGGCAAGGCCGCGCGCTCGGACCTGGCCGAGTTGCCGCGCAAGGTGGCGGTGCTGTTCACCGGGCGCATCAACGAGCCGGTGCTGGCCGAGGAGCTGATCAAGGGCGGCTACTGCGACCTGGTGGGCATGGTGCGCGCCGGCATCGCCGACCCCGAGTTCGCCAACAAGGCACGCGAAGGCCGCTTGAGCGAGATCCGCCGCTGCATCGCCTGCACGCGCTGCATCGACGAGGCCAGCGAGCCGGTGACGCTGCCGTATGCGCCCACCTGCTCGATCAACCCCGAGCTCGGCCAGGAGCTGCGCTGGAAGGCCGAGTACAAGCCGGCGGCCAAGCCCAAGCACGTGGTCGTCGTCGGCGGCGGCGCCGCCGGCTGCGAAGCCGCGCGCGTGGCCGCGATGCGCGGCCACAAGGTGACGCTGCTCGAACAGGGCAAGCGCCTGGGCGGGCAGCTGCTGATCGCGTCCAAGGCGCAGGGGCGCGACTCGTTCGAGGATCAGATCTACTTCGAGGAAAACGCGCTGGAACGCCTGGGCGTGCAGGTGCGCCTGGGCGCGCGGGCCGATCTGGCCGCGGTCAAGGCGCTGCAGCCCGACGCGGTGGTCGTGGCTACCGGCGCGCTGCCGCGCGTGCCCGAGGGCATCCCCGGCATCGAGCTGCCGCAGGTGGTGCAGGGCTGGGACGTGCTGCTGGGCAAGGCGGCCACCGGCGATCGCGTCGCGCTGGTGTCGCAGGAGGACTATTACCAGACACCGTGCGTGGCCGAGTACCTGGCCGAGCGCGGCAAGAAGGTCGAGATCTTCCACAAGTCGGTGCACCTGGCCACCGAGGTCGCGCGCTACTCGATCGGCATGGTGCTCAAGCGCATGGAGCAGTGCGGCGTCAAGGTGCACCCGAACCGCATCCTGAAGTCGGTGAGCGCCGACGCGCTGGAGTTCGTGTCGAGCTGGGGCGATGCCCACTACCGCGAGACCGGCTTCGACAGCGTGGTGCTGGTCTACGGCGCGGTGCAGCAGCCGCAGTTGTACGAAGAGCTCAAGGCCGACGCCAGCGTGGCCGAGCTCTATCTCGCCGGCTCGGCCTGGGTGCCGCGCCGCCTGGCCGAGGCCACCCGCCACGGGGCCGATGTCGGTCTGCTGGTCTGAGCAGGCTCGCAACCAGCCGGCCGCAGCGAGGAATCCACGATGAGCCGTCCGCTCGATGATCTGGTGGTGCTGGATCTGTCCAGGCTGTTCTGCACCTCGCTGTGCGCGGCCTTCCTCGCCGACTTCGGCGCGCGCGTGATCCGGCTGGAGACGACGCCGCCTGCGGCGCGCGACGGCGCCGGATGGAACCACGAAGCCGACCTGATCCACCGCAACAAACAAAGCCTCGCGCTCGATGTGGGCAGCGAGCAGGGACGCACGCTGCTGCACCAGCTGCTGGCCAAGGCCGATGCACTGGTCACCGACTGGAGCGTGGCCGAACTGGCGGCGCTGGGCATCGACTACGACGCGGCCAGCAAGCTGCGCCCCGATATCGTCTACGGCCGCTTGTCGGGCTTCGGCCCGGTGGGCCCGGACAAGGAGCTGCCGCCGATCGACGAGCTCGCCGCCGCGCGCACCGGCATGATGCCGATCCTGCCGCAGCCCGGGCAGCCGCCGGTCTACACCGGCGCCGGCGCGATGCACGCCGGCACCATGCTGGCCTTCGGCGTGGTCACCGCGCTGTTTCACCGCGCGGTCTCGGGCGAGGGCCAGGCGGTGGACGTGTCGCTGTTCGGCGCCA
>CALBTN010000364.1 GCA_937967345.1 uncultured Rubrivivax sp.
GCACGATGGAAGAGCTGTTCGAGGTGTGGACCTGGCGCCAGCTCGGCTACCACGACAAGCCGCTCGGCCTGCTCAACATCGCTGGCTACTACGACAAGCTGCTGGACTTCATCGAAGACAGCGTCGCCGGCAGGTTCTTGAAGCGCGAGCACAGCGCGCTGCTGCAGGTGGCATCGGACAGCGCAACCCTGCTGCAGCGCCTGGGCCGGCTGGCGCTTGGCGCCACCGCGCCCGACGACTACTCGAGCACCTAGATCTGGGGCGGACTACACCGCCGCTTCGTCGATCTCGCCGGTGCGGATGCGCACCACCTGCTCCACCGGAATGACGAAGATCTTGCCGTCGCCGATCTTGCCGGTCTTGGCCGCACGCACGACGGCCTCGATGCAGCGCTCGACATCGGCGTCCTTGACCACCACCTCGATCTTCATCTTGGGCAGGAAGTCGACCACGTATTCGGCACCGCGATAGAGCTCGGTGTGACCCTTTTGCCGGCCGAAGCCCTTGACCTCGGTGACGGTCAGTCCGGACACGCCCACATCGGCCAGCGCCTCGCGCACTTCTTCCAGCTTGAAGGGTTTGATGATGGCAGTGATCTGTTTCATGGCCGGCCCTTGCGGCGAACGTTGCGTGGCCGCGATTTAATCATGGATCGACACGCGCCCGTATGCACCGCACCTGCCAAGCACGCATGTCCGCAACGTCCGTCACCATAGACCTGCATGCCGACCCGGCCGAGGTCGACGCCCACGCCTGGAACGCGCTGCTGGCGCTGCAGGGTTCGGCCACGCCGTTCATGCGCCATGAGTACTTGCACGCGCTGCATGCGTCGGGCAGCGCCACGGCCGCCACCGGCTGGGCGAACCGCCTGCTGCTGGTGCACCGCGGCGGCGTGCTGCTGGGCGCCTGCGCGCTGTACCTGAAGACGCATTCCTTCGGCGAGTACGTGTTCGACTGGGCCTGGGCCGACGCCTACCGGCGTCACGGCCTGCCGTACTACCCGAAGCTGGTGGGCGCCGTGCCCTTCACCCCGGTGACTGGCAGCCGCTTGCTGTCACGCGACGCCGACACGCGCGCCCTGCTGCTGCAAGCGGTGCGCGAGCTGTGCGAGCGCGAGCGGCTGACGTCGGCGCACCTGCTGTTCGTCGACGAGGCCGACCGTCACGCTGCGGCCGACGCCGGCTGGTTGCTGCGCCAGACCGTGCAGTTCCACTGGCACAACCGCCAGCCGCGGCCCTACGCCGATCTGGACGACTACCTGGGCAGCCTGCAACGCGACAAGCGCAAGAAGATCGCGCAGGAGCGCCGCCGCGTCGCCGACGCCGGCATCGCGTTCAGCGTCCACGCCGGCGGGCAGATCGACAGCGCGCTGTGGGACTTCTTCTACCGCTGCTACACGCTGACCTACGCCGCGCACGGATCGGCGCCGTACCTGACGCGCGAGTTCTTCGCGCGCATGCAGCGCACGATGGCACGGCACTGGGTGATGTTCGTCGCCGAGCACCGAGGCCGGCGGGTGGCCTGCTCGCTGGTGGCGATCGACCCCGAGCGCGGCCACGCCTGGGGCCGCTACTGGGGCTGCACCGAGCCGGTGCCGCTGCTGCACTTCGAGGCCTGCTACTACCAGCCGCTGGCCTGGTGCATCGCCCAGGGCTACCGCTGCTTCGAAGGCGGTGCGCAAGGCGAGCACAAGATGGCGCGCGGGCTGCTGCCGGTGCTCACGCACTCGGTGCATTGGCTGCGCCACCCGGCCTTCGCCGATGCGGTGTCGCGCCATCTGCAGCACGAAGGCGCTGCGGTCGACAACTACGTCGGCGAACTGCGCGAGCGCAGCCCGTTTCGCGGCGGCTGAACCCAGCCCGCGGCGGGATCAGCCGCCGTGCTTGGCCTTGAAGTTGGCGATGCCCGACGAGACCTCGGCGCGCGCGCTGTCGGTGCCCTCCCAGCCCATGACCTTGACCCACTTGCCGGGCTCCAGATCCTTGTAGTGCTCGAAGAAATGCTGGATCGTCTTCAGCCGCAGCGGGTTCAGATCCTCGGGCCGCTTCCACTGCGTGTAGATCGCCAGCACGCGGTCGATCGGCACCGCCAGCAGCTTGTTGTCGCCGCCGGCCTCGTCGTCCATGCGCAGCAGGCCCAGCGGCCGGCAGGTGACGACCACGCCCGGCAGCAGCGGCACCGGCGTGATCACCAGCACGTCCACCGGATCGCCGTCGTCGGACAAGGTGTCGGGGATGTAGCCGTAGTTGCACGGATAGTGCATCGACGTGCTCATGAAGCGGTCGACGAACAGCGCGCCGCTCTCGTCGTCGACCTCGTACTTGATCGCGTCGGCGTTCATCGGGATCTCGATGATCACGTTGAATTCGTCAGGCGCATTGGCACCCGGGGTGACGTTGTCGAGGCTCATCGCGGACCTTTCGTTGTGGGCACGGCGGATTCTACGAAGCGCCCTTGCGACGCCCTGACAGCGCGCGCTTACACGAAACCCGAAGTGAAATCAACCGGCGGTTGGCCTCGCACTTTCCCGTAGCATCCGCGCCGCGAACCTCTGGCCATGCCCAACCCGGCCGTGTCGGCCGCGCTTTGGCGTGTGCACAAACCATCCCCGGCAAGTCCAGACCCAAAGAGGAAACACCTTGATATCGACATCGATGGCGCTGAATATCGCGCTGCTGTGCGGCCTGGCGGCCGTACTCTACGGCTTCGTCCAGCGAAGCTGGATCCTGAGGCAGGACGCGGGCAACGCTCGCATGCAAGAGATCGCCAGTGCGATCCAGCAAGGCGCCGCGGCCTACCTGGCGCGCCAGTACAAGACCATCGCCATCGTCGGCGTGGTGCTGGCGGTGCTGATCTTCTTCTTCC
>CALBTN010000365.1 GCA_937967345.1 uncultured Rubrivivax sp.
GGCTGGGGCCGTATCGTGAAGGCGCGAAGTATGCGTGCGGCTTGTCGCGCAGGCGACGCCCGGGCTTTGTTACCGTTGGCGCTGCCATGCAACCCGTTGGAGTCGACGATGAACTACCGCTGTGCGCACCGCTGGTCCTTTGCCAAGTGGGGCGCTGCGCTGCAGCCCAGCGCTGACGAGCTGGCGCCGCCGGCCGGCCACGAGGTGACGCTGCGCGTCACGCACTGCGGCATCTGCCACTCGGACCTGCACATCCAGGCCGGCGGCTTCGACATGGGCGGCGGCAAGCTGTCGTCGCTGGAGCGCAGCGGCACCGCGCTGCCGGTGACCATGGGCCACGAGATCGGCGGCGAGGTGGTCGAGATCGGCCCCGAAGTGCAGGGCGTCAAGCTCGGCGACAAGGTGATCGTCTACCCGTGGCTGGGCTGCGGCCAGTGCGCGACTTGCGAGCGCGGCGACGAGCACCTGTGCCTGCGCGCGATGCGCAACATCGGCATGCAGCTGCCCGGGGGCTATGCCGACCTGGTGCGCGTGCCGCACGACAAGTACCTGGTGCCCATCGGCACGCTGGACCCGGCGCGCGCCGGCACCTTCGCCTGCGCCGGCATCACCGCCTTTGGCGCGATCAGCAAGATCGACGCACTGGGCGGCGACGACTTCGTCGCGGTGATCGGCTGCGGCGGCGTGGGCATGACCGCGGTGGCGCTGCTGTCGGCCACGTCCCAGGCCAAGGTGGTTGCCATCGACCCCGATGCCGCCAAACGCGAGGCCGCGCTGCGCCACGGCGCGGCGATGGCCTTCGACCCGAGCGCGCCCGATGCGCTCAAGACCATCGCCAAGGCCTGCCAGATGAACATCGCCGCCGCGGTGGATTTCGTCGGCGCAGAGTCCAGCGCGTCGCTGGCGCTGAACCTGGTGCGCCGCACCGGGCAGGTGATCATCGTCGGCCTGTTCGGCGGCGAGCTGCGCACGCCGCTGCCGCTGTTCCCGCTGAAGTCGCTGCGCGTCAGCGGCTCGTACGTCGCCGGGCTGAACGAACTGGCGGCGCTGGTGGCGCTGGCGCAACGCGTGCCGCTGCCGCCGATCCCGCTCGAGCTGCGCCCGCTGGCCAGCGTCAACCAGTCGCTGGACGACCTGGCGCACGGGCGCATCGTCGGCCGCGTGGTGCTGCAGCCCTGAGCCTGGCCCGCCGACGCGCGGCGCGCGGCTGAAGTTCGCGCTGCGCGCGGCAGCCTTCGGTGCGGTCCCGGTGCGCTGGGTGAGTTGCCGCAGAATGGCTGCGACGACAGCGCGCGGTGCACGGCGCCGCCCAGGAGGCACAGCGGCATGGGCATGCTCGACGACAAGGTGGTGATCGTCACCGGCGCGGGGCGCGGCATCGGCCGCGACATCGCGCTGCTGGCCGCGGCCGAAGGCGCCAAGGTGGTGGTCAACGACCCCGGCGTGTCGGCCGCGGGCACCGGCCACGACGACGGGCCGGCTGGCCAGGTGGCGGCCGAGATCCGCGCCGCCGGCGGCAGCGCGGTGGCCAACACCGACAGCGTGGCCGAGTGGGACTCGGCCAACCGCATCGTGCCCACCGCCACCGACGCTTTCGGCACGCTGCACGCGGTGGTCAACAACGCCGGCATCCTGCGCGACCGCATCTTCCACAACATGTCGGTCGACGATTGGCGCGCGGTGATCGACGTGCACCTGCACGGCAGCTTCTACGTCGCGCGCGCCGCGGCCGCGATCTTTCGCAGCGAGCAGCGCGGTGCCTACGTGCACATGACGTCCACCTCGGGGCTGATCGGCAACTTCGGCCAGGCCAACTACGCGGCGGCCAAGATGGGCATCGTGGCCTTGAGCAAGTCGATCGCGCTGGACATGGCGCGCTTCCATGTGCGCAGCAACTGCATCAGCCCCTTTGCCTGGAGCCGGTTGATCGGCACCATCCCGAGCGACTCGCCCGAGCAGGCGGCGCGGCTGGCGCGCATGCAGGCGATGGAAACCGCCAAGATCGCGCCGCTGGCGGTGTACCTGCTGGCCGGCGAGGCCAGGGGCGTGAGCGGCCAGATCTTCGCGGTGCGCGCCAACGAGATCTTCCTGATGGGCCAGAGCCGCCCGCTGCGCTCGGTGCACCGCGCCGAGGGCTGGACGCCGCAGACCGTGGCCGCGCACGCGATGCCGGCGCTGGAACCCAGCTTCTATGCGCTGGACCGCTCGGCCGATGTGTTTTGCTGGGATCCGGTCTGATGAGCACCACCGGCTTCGGCATCCTGTCCTTCGGCGCCTACCTGCCGCGCGCGCGGCTGCAGCGTTCGGTGGTGGCCGAGGCCAATGCCTGGTTTGCGCCGGGCCTGAAGGGCCTGGCCAAGGGCGAGCGCTGCATCCGCAACTGGGACGAGGATCCCATCACGATGGCGGTGGAGGCCGCGCGCGACTGCCTTGGCGAGCGCGACCGCTTGTCGTTGAGCCGGCTGCTGCTGGCGTCGAGCAGCCTGCCGTTCGGCGACCGCCTGAATGCCGGTGTCGTTGCCAATGCGCTGATGCTGCCATCCGGCTTGCGTGCGCTCGACGTCGCCGGCAGCCAGCGCGCCGGGTCCGGCGCGCTGCTCGAAGCCCTGGAAGGGGGTGCAGCCACGCCGACGCTGGTGGTCGCCGCCGACGCGCGCAAGGCCAAGGCCGCGAGCACGCAGGAGCTGGTCTACGGCGACGGCGCGGCGGCGCTGCTGGTCGGCCGTGGACAACCGGTCGCGACCCTGATCGCCGCGAACAGCGAGACGGTGGACTTCGTGCACCAGTACCGCATGCACGACCGCGCCCACGACTACGCGTGGGAGGAGCGCTGGGTGCGTGACGAGGGCTATCTGAAGATCGTGCCGCGCGCGATCGGCGCGGTGCTCAAGAAAGCCGACTTCAGGCCCGACCAGGTGACGCACTTCTGCCTGCCCGGCACCGTGTCGCGCATCCAGCCGGCGGTGGCCAAACGTTGCGGCCTGCCCGACGCCAGCGTGCGCGATGCGCTGGGTGCGGTGTGCGGCGACACCGGCGTCGCACATCCGCTGCTGATGCTGGGCCACGCGCTGGAGGAGGCCAGGCCGGGCGACGTGATCCTGCTCGCCGCCTTCGGCGAGGGTTGCGACGCGCTGCTGCTGCGCGTGACTGACGCCATTGCCCAGGCGCGGCCGCGCCGCGGCGTCAAGGGCGCGCTCGCCAACCGGCGCGAGGACGGCAACTACCTGCGGTTCCTCTCGGTCAACGGCGCGCTCGACCTGGAGCGCGGCATGCGCGCCGAGCCCGACAAGCCGACGCAGATGACCGCGCTGTACCGCAACCGCGACATGATCCAGGGGCTGATCGGCGGCAAGTGCCGCGCCTGCGGCACGGTGCAGTACCCGCGCCAGCGCTACTGCGTCAACCCCGAGTGCAACGCGCTGGACAGCCAGCACGACTATGGTTTCTCGGAACGCAGCGGCACGCTGATGTCCTACACCGCCGATGCGCTGACCTACAGCCCCGACCCGCCGACCTACTTCGGCATGGTGGCCTTCGACGGCGGCGGGCGCATGCTGCTGGACCTCACCGAGATCGAGGCCGGCAAGATCGACGTCGGCCTGCCGATGCGCATGGTCTTCCGCATCAAGGACCACGACCCGCTGCGCGGGTTCCGGCGCTATTTCTGGAAGGCGACGCCGCAGTGCGCGCATTGAGATCGTTGCATTCATTGCAGTCACTGGAGCTGGTATGGCCAGCCTGGCGATCCGCAACCTGGACGAGGTGCTCACACAGCGGCTGCGGATGCGCGCCGCGGAACAGGGGCGGTCGATGGAGGAGGAGGCGCGCGTGCTGCTGCGTGAAGCGTTGGCCGAGGCGCCGAAGAGCCGGCCGGCGCACCTCGTCGACCTCGCGCGGTCGCTGTTCGGGCCGCGCCATGGGGTGGGCTTGGTGCCGCCGAAGCGTCGCGCGCCGCGGCCCGCCCCCGACTTCAAACGATGAACCTGCTGGACAGCCATGCGTTGTCGGAACTGACGAGCAGCTCGCCCGACGCTCGTGTCCCCGCATGGCTGCAGGCGCAGCCGATGGCCGAACTGCCAACCCTTCGATGACCGTGGCCGATATCGACGCCGCAGCCGCAGGGCGGAATCCGCCGCGGCATGTCGCATCGGGGTTGCCGCGATGATCTCGTGAGTCCATGGCAGTTGCCGCCGAGTCCAACTTCGCGTATCTGAGGGCGCACGACGCGCAACTCGTGCGTCTGGGCATGCTTGCGGAGCGCTACTTCGGCGACGACCCGAACACCTGCCTGCTGAAGCTGCGGCAACTTGCGGAGGCACTCGCCCAGCTTGCCGCGTCGCACGCCGGCTTGTTCACTGGGCCCGCCGAGAACCAGCTCGATCTGCTGCGCCGCCTGCAGGACGTGCCGCGCAAGGTCGCGGGCCGTTCCACGAGGTGTGCAAGGCGGGCAACGACGCCAACCACCCGCTGGCGGGCGAACACCGCACCGCGTTGCTGGTGCTGCGCCTGGCTTGGCAGCGAAGCCTTTGGCTCCGCCGCCCGCCACCATCGCCGCCGACTGACCACGCGCCAGGCCGCGGCGGCAGCGTCGTCCTGCCCGCCATCAGCCAGACGAAGGAGACCCACATCATGGCCCGCCAGATCGCCGACCGCGACCTCGCCCCGCTGCTCGACGCCGCGCGCCGCTGGATCGACACCTGCCTGGTCGACGACGGCTCGCTGTTCGCACCCGGCCGCGCGCTTTGGACCGCGGCCAACGCCGAGGTGCTGCAGCGCGACTTCGTCGACCGGCCCGACCCGGGCAGCGACGACTTCGTCACCAAGCTGCAGCGCCAGCTCGCCGGCGCGGGCGCGGCGGCCCAGCAATTCGCGGCCGAGCTGATGTGGGCGCTGCTGCTGTTCCCGTCGAACATCGGCGCCAGGGTCAAGCGCGAGCACGTCGAGCGCGTGTGGGGCTGGTCGGGCGAGACCTTGCCGAGCGCGGGGCCGTGGCTCGGCGCCGAGGTGCTGCGCGGCGTCGGCTCGGCCGGCACGGCCTACAACAACCTGCGCTGGAAGGAGCTGGCCTACCTGATCGCGCTGCTGCGCTCGCTGAAGGCGTTGCCGCCGCAGCAGCGCCGCGCGGTCTTCGCCGACTACGACCGCTTCATCGACTGGATCGACAGCGTGCCGCGCGACGGCGAGCGGCAGTTCCGCCACATGCTGCGCTGGTTCGCCTTCCCCGATCGCGTGGAGCGCATGTCGTCGAACAACGATCGGCGGCGGGTGCTCGAAGCTTATGCCGTGGCCTCGCGGCGCGAGCTGCGCGACTGGAGCGACCGGCAGCTCGACGACGCGCTGCTGGCGCTGCGCCGGGCCCAGGAGGCCGCACACCCCGGCCAGGTGCTGGACTTCTACGAGCCGCCGCTGGCGGCGCGCTGGCAGCCGGAGGACGACGACACACTGCCGCCCGCCGCGCCGCCAGCCGTGCGCGAGCCGGAGCCACCCGCCGCGCCGCCCGCGGCGTCGGTGAACCCCGGCGCGCCGCCGGTCAACCTGATCCTCTACGGCCCGCCAGGCACCGGCAAGACGCACTGGCTGCGCCAGAGGATGCTCGACTACACCGACACGCCCAGCCAGGTCGACCCCGACACCTGGCTGCACGAGGCGCTGTCGGGCTACGGCTGGCGCGCGGTGATCGCCGCTGCGCTGGCCGACCTGAACCGCCCGGCGCGCGTGCCCGAGATCCGTGCGCACCGCTGGGTCCAGGCCAAGGCCAGGCAGCGCGCCCGTCCGCCCGCCGGCGTGCAGGCCACGCTGTGGGGCTACCTGCAAGAGCACACGCCGCCCACCAGCACGACGGTCAACAACTCGATCCGCCGCCCGCCCTACGTCTTCGACAAGCGCGAGGCCGGCGACTGGCAGCTGGTGCCGAGCTGGCAGGAGCAGGATGACGAGGCCGCTGCGCTGTGGGGCACGCTGAAGGCCGGCCCGCGCGCCGCCAGCGAGGCGATCCAGCGCTACAAGGTGGTGACCTTCCACCCGTCGTTCACCTACGAGGACTTCGTGCGCGGCATCCGCCCAGTGCGCACCGCCGAGGACGGGCGCACCGAGTTCCGCCTGGTCGACGGCAAGTTCAAGCAGATCTGCGACGAGGCGCACGCCAATCCGGGCCGGCGCTACGCGCTGTTCATCGACGAGATCAACCGGGCCAACATCGCCAAGGTGTTCGGCGAGTTGATCACGCTGATCGAGACCGACAAGCGCGCGGTGTTCGACGACGATGGGCGCCTGCTCGCCGGCATGGCGGTGCACCTGCCCGGCGACGAGACGGCCGACAGCGCCGAGCGAGCGTTCGGCGTGCCGCGGAACCTGGACCTGTACGGCACGATGAACACGGCCGACCGCTCGATTGCGCTGCTGGACGTGGCGCTGCGGCGGCGCTTCCGCTTCGAGGAACGCGAGCCGCGCCACGACCTGCCCGAGATGGACCGTGAGGTCGAGGGCGTGCACCTGGGCCGGCTGCTGCGGCGCCTGAACGAGCGGCTGGAGTACCTGCTGGATCGCGACCACCGCATCGGCCACGCCTACCTGATGCACGCGCAGGGCCTGGACGACCTGTGCGACGTGTTCGAGCGCCAGATCGTGCCGCTGCTGAAGGAGTACTTCTTCGACGACTTCTCGCGCGTCGCGCTGGTGCTGGCAACCTCGGGCGTGCCTTTCGTGGCCGAGCAGGTGGTGGACTTCGGCAGCCTGTTCCCGGGCGCGCGCGGCGACGGCGTGCCGCTGCAACGGCCGCGTTTCGTCATCACGCCGCGCGGCGAGTGGACGGCGCAAAGCTTCCGCGGCCTGTACGGGGCGGCCGAGGCCTGAAGCCCATGCGCGTGCTGACTGCGCTCGAGCACGAGGCCATCCCGATCACGCCCGACGGCGCCGGCTTCAGCCTGACGCCGGACGAGGCCGAGCGGCTGGCGCAGGTGGGCGAGCTGCGGCGCGGCTTCTGCGAGCTGGGGCACCGGCAGGTGAAGCTGGCGCAGTTCTGCGGCGTGGTGGGCCTGGGCGAGCGGGTGCTGGAGGTGCTGCCCAAGACGCAGGACCGGGACGCGTCGGCCGACGACTGCCGCGGCGTGCTGTTGCGGCTGCTGCGTCTGAGCGAGCGCTTCCCGCACTTCGCGCATCTGCCGACCGGCCAGCACCTGCGCCGCGCGCCGCTGCTGGAAGCCTTCATCGCGGCCTTCTACCAGGCGGTGACGACGGTGATCCGCGGCGGGCTGCTGCGCCAGTACTTGGAGCACGACGAAGACCTGCGCGTGGTGCGCGGGCGCATCGCGACGGCGCGCCAGCTGGGCACGCACGCCAACCGGTTGGACACGGTGGCCTGCGTGTTCGACGAGCTCAGCGCCGACAACGTGTGGAACCGCGTGCTGAAGAAGGCGGTGCGCGTCACGCGAGCGTGGCTGCGCAGCGCCGAACTGGCCCGGCGCTGGGTGGAGCTGATGGGCGTGCTCGACGAAGTCGACGACGCGCGGTTGACCGGCGCCGAAGTCGAGCGGCTGGTGTTCGACCGCCGTGCCGAGCGCTATCGCGCTGCGATCGACTGGGCGCGCTGGATCCTGGCGCTGCTTGCCCCGACGCTGCGCGGCGGGCAGTACGAGGCTCCGGCACTGCTGTTCGACATGAACCGGCTGTTCGAGTCGTCGGTCGCGTCGGTGCTGCGGCGCGCGGCGCTGCGCCACGGCCTGGAGGTCGTCACCCAGGACCGCAGCCGGGCATTGGCGACGATCGTCTCGGGCGACGTCGTCGAGGCCGGCTACGTGCTGCGTCCCGACCTGCTGATCGTGCGGCAAGGCAGGGTGGCGGTGATCGCCGACACGAAGTGGAAGCGGCTGGATCTCGACCGCAAGGGCCGCCCCAGCCCGTCGGAGGCGGACCTGTATCAGCTGCATGCCTACGCCGACGCATTCCAGTGCCACGCGCTGGGGTTGATCTACCCGTGGGAGGCGCCGGATCGAGTAACCGAGGCGACTTTTCGCCTGCCCGGACCGGAAGGCCGCGCGACGACGGTCCATGTGGTGGGCGTCGACGTCGGCGACGACGCGCTGCGGCTGCGCATCGGCACGGGGCCAGCGGAGCTGGTGCAGCTCTTGCCGCACCAGCCCGGATAGTTCACCGCCCCATTTGCGCTCGCGATCGAGATGAACAAGACTCGCGCTGACCCAGTGGCGAAGAAGTCTCTGCTCGCCGAGCGGCTGGGCGGGTACTTCGCCGGCTTCGCCATCGAGTACCGAACTGGCGTTACCAACTGGAGCAAGACATGGCCACCGGCATCAAGGACAAGGTCGTCATCCTCGGCATGGGCTGCTCGAAGTTCGGCGAGCGCTGGGACTGCAACGCGCAGGACCTGATGGTCGAGGCCTTCGAGGAGGCACT
>CALBTN010000366.1 GCA_937967345.1 uncultured Rubrivivax sp.
CCGATGTCGTTGCGCGCCAGGTCGATCAGCATCACGTGCTCGGCGCGCTCCTTGGGGTCGTTGCGCAGTTCGTGCTCGAGCGCCTGGTCGAGCTCGGGCGTGGCGCCGCGCGGCCGCGTGCCGGCCAGCGGACGGATGATGACCTTGTCGCCTTGCTCGGTGTGCTCCTGGCGCACCAGGATCTCCGGCGACGCGCCGACGATCTGGAAGTCGCCCATGTCGTAGAAGTACATGTACGGCGACGGGTTCAGCGAGCGCAGCGCGCGGTACAGGCTCAACGGCGATTCGGTGTAGCGCTTGCGCAGCCGCTGCCCGACCTGCACCTGCATCATGTCGCCGGCCGCGATGTACTCCTTGGCGCGCCGTACCGCGGCCAGGTAGTCGTCCTTGGCGAATTCGCGCTGCACCGCATGCGACGGCCCGCGCTTGACCGCTGGCGCGGTGACGCTGTAGTGCAGCTTGTCGGTCAGGCTGGCCAGCCGGCGCTTGGCACGCGCGAAGGCCTCGGGCTCGGCCGGGTTGGCGTACACGATCAGGTACAGCCGCCCCGACAGGTTGTCGATGACCGCCAGCTCCTCGCACTGCAGCAGCAGGATGTCGGGCGTGTCGATGCCGCCGGGCATCTCGGTCTGGGCCAGCCTGGGCTCGATGTAGCGCACCGCGTCGTAGCCGAAGTAGCCGGCCAGGCCGCCGCAAAAGCGCGGCAGCCCCGGGCGCAGCGCCACCTTGAAGCGCTGCTGGTATGCGGCGATGAAGTCGAGCGGGTTGCCTTCGTGCACCTCGACCACCGCACCGTCGGTGACCACCTCGGTGCGAAAGCCGCTGGCGCGCAGCCAGGTGCGCGCCGGCAGGCCGATGAACGAATAGCGGCCGAAACGCTCGCCCCCGACCACGCTTTCCAGCAAGAAGCTGTGCTTGCCGCCGCCGCTGGCGTAGGCCAGCTTCAGGTACAGCGACAGCGGGGTTTCGAGGTCGGCGAAGGCCTCGGCGATGAGCGGGATGCGGTTGTAGCCCTGGGTGCTCAGGCTCTTGAATTCGAGTTCGGTGATCACGTCGGTTCCTTGGAGGCAGCGTGCCTGCCCGGCGCGGTGCGCGGCGCGTGGCAGGGTGCAAGGTGCGGATGGCGGGCCGGCGCAGCGGCCGGCCGTCGGGCTAGCGCGGCGAAATGCAGCGCCGCCAGGGCCAGGCTCCCCGGTCCAGCGACCTGTGCTTGCGCGACATGAACATGGCGGCGCAGTCTAGCGCAGGGTGCGCGCGCCGGGCCGCAAGCGCGCCGCACCTGCGCCGCACCTGCGCCGCACGGGCGCATCATCCACACGCCGCACCGCCGCGGCCATGAAGGGCACGACGCGATGAACACCTCCGGCGCAGACGCAGCGTTTCGCAGCATCCCCGAACTGATCGGCGATCACGCCGCCGCGCGGCCCGAGCACACCGCGCTGGCGCAAGGCGAACTTCGGCTGTCGTACCGCGCGCTGGACGCGCTGATGGACCGCGTGGCCGCCGCGCTGCAGCGCGACGGGCTGCGCGCAGGCGACGCGATCGCGATCTGCGCGCACAGTGCGCCGCACTACGCGGCCGTGTTCCTGGGCGCGCTGCGCGCCGGGGTGGCGGTGGCCCCGCTGGCGCCGTCGGTCACGCCCGAGCAGTTCGCGGCGATGCTGCGCGATGCGCAGGCCAAGCTGCTGTTCGCCGACGATGCCGCCGCGCCGCTGCGGGCCGGGCTGACGCTGCGCACGATCGCGCTGAACCCGAGCCTGCAAGCGCAGCCGCTGCAAGACTGGCTGGCACCGCCCGGCGCCCGGCCGGCACCGGTAGCGATCGGCCCCGAGCTGGCGTTCAACCTGATCTATTCCAGCGGCACCACCGGCACGCCCAAGGGCATCGTGCAGCCGCACGGCATGCGCTGGACCCACGTGCAGCGTGGCGCCGCCTACGGCTACGGGCCGGACACGGTGACACTGCTGTCCACGCCGCTGTACTCGAACACGACGCTGGTGGTGTTCTTCCCGACGCTGGCCTACGGCGGCGCGGTGCACCTGATGGCCAAGTTCGACGCCGCCGCTTACCTGCAGCTGGCAACGCAGCTTCGCGCGACGCACACCATGCTGGTGCCGGTGCAATACCAGCGGCTGCTGGCGCGGCCTGATTTCGAGCGCCACGACCTGCGCACCTTCCACATGAAGTTCTGCACCAGCGCGCCGTTCAGCGCCGAGCTGAAGGCCGAGGTGCTGCGGCGCTGGCCGGGCGGGCTGGTCGAGTTCTACGGCATGACCGAAGGCGGCGGCACCTGCATCCTGAACGCGCACGAGCATCCCGACAAGCTGCACACCGTGGGCCGGCCGTCCGAGGGCCACGACATCCGGCTGATCGACGAGGCTGGCAACGAGGTGGCGCAAGGCGAAGCCGGCGAGGTGGTCGGCCACTCGGCCGGCATGATGAGCGGCTACCACGGCCAGCCCGACCTGACCCGCGACGCCGAGTGGCACGACGCCAGCGGCAAGCGCTTCATCCGCACCGGCGACATCGGCCGCTTCGACGCCGACGGCTTCCTGACGCTGTTCGACCGGCGCAAGGACATGATCATCAGCGGCGGCTTCAACATCTACCCCAGCGACCTCGAAGGCGTGCTGCGCCAGCACCCGGCGGTGGCCGACGCGGCGGTGGTGGGCGTGCCGTCGCCGCAGTGGGGCGAAACGCCGGTGGCCTACGTGGTGTGCCGCGCCGGCGCGACGGCGTCGCCGGACGAGCTGCTGCAGTGGTGCAACGCGCAGCTGGGCAAGACGCAGCGGCTGAGCGCGCTGCACCTCGTCGCCGAGCTGCCGCGCAGCGCCATCGGCAAGGTGCTCAAGCGCGAACTGCGCGAGCGCCACGTGGCCAGCGGCGGCTGATGCCTGGCCGCTGGCAAGGACCGGAACCAGCGGCGGCACGCGCCGCGTTGCGGCTATGCATTCCTGTGCGTTGGATCGCCCGGCCGTAGCGGTCGATCGTCAGTCGCCCAGCGCCTCGTCCAGCACCTCGACCCAGTGCCGCACCGGCGTGGCGGTGCCGCTTTGCAGGTGCTGGATGCAGCCGATGTTGGCCGAGACGATGGCCTGCGGCTGCAGCGCGTGCAGTTGATCGAGCTTGCGCTCGCGCAGCCGCAACGCCAGCTCGGGCTGCAGCATGCTGTAGGTACCGGCCGAGCCGCAACACAGGTGCGATTCGCTGGCGGCCAGGCTGAGCTCGAAGCCCAGCGCCGCCAGATGGGTCTCGACCGCGCCGCGCAGCTGCTGGCCGTGCTGCAGCGTGCACGGCGGGTGGTAGGCCAGCCGGCGCTGCGCGGGCGCCTTCACCTTCGGGCGCAGCCGCGGTGCGAGCTCGCCCAGCAGCTCGCTCAGGTCGCGCGTCAACGCGCTGATCTTCGCCGCGCGATCGGCGTAGTCGGGGTCGTGGCGCAGCGCATGGCCGTAGTCCTTGACGGTGACGCCGCAGCCCGAGGCGTTCATCACGATCGCCTCGACCTTGCCGGCCGAGGTCAGCCCTTCGACCAGCGGCCACCAGGCGTCGACGTTGCGCCGCATGTCGTCCAGGCCGCCGGCGACGTCGCCCAGGTGGGTGCGCACCGCGCCGCAGCAGCCGGCCTCGTCGGCCACCAGCGTCTGGATGCCGGCGGCGTCGAGCACGCGCGCAGTGGCACTGTTGATGTTGGGCATCATCGACGGCTGCACGCAGCCCAGCAGCAGCAGCACCTTGCGCGGGTGCTCGCGCGTCGGCCACAACCTGGCGCGTGCGCCGGCGCCGCGCGGCACCTTGGCCTTCAGTGCCGCCGGCAATAGCGGGCGCACCGCCTGCCCCAGCTTCATCGCCGGGGCGAACAGCGGCGAGGTCATGCCCTGCTTCAGCAGCCAACGCAGCGCTTGCTCGCCGCGCGGGCGCTCGACGCGCTGCTCGACGATCTTGCGGCCGATGTCCAGCAGCCGGCCGTATTCGACGCCGCTGGGGCAGGTGGTCTCGCAGTTGCGGCAGGTCAGGCAGCGGTCCAGATGCAACTGGGTGCTGCGGCTGACGGGCGCGCCTTCGAGCAGCTGCTTCATCAGGTAGATGCGCCCGCGCGGGCCGTCGAGCTCGTCGCCCAGCAGCAGGTAGGTCGGGCAGGTGGCGGTGCAAAAGCCGCAGTGCACGCACTTGCGCAGGATCGCCTCGGCGGCGTCGCCGTCGGGCGTGTTCTGGAATTCGGCTGCCAGGTGGGTTTGCATCAGCTTTGCATCAGGCCGCGCGGTAGCTCAGCACCCAGCAGTGCGGGTGCTCGGTCAAGACGACGCCGCGTGCGTGCGTGCCAAGCGCCGCGAGCGCTTCCTCGCGCTTCGGGAAGTTCTTCAGCGCCTCGTGCGCCGAGCCGTCGTCCGGCGTGCGCCGCTGCCAGCTGTCGCCGGCGGCATCGATGCGCGCGCTCGACGTGGCTCCACCAGAAACCGGCGAAGACGCCCGGCAGCCAAGTCTCGATCGTGCGCAGTTCGGCCTGGCGTTCGGGCTTGAAGCAGACGCGCTCGTAGCTGGCGGCACGGCGCGCGCAGTACGCGCCGAAGTCGCTGCGGGCCGGCGGCGCGCTCATGGACACATGCCCGGATACATGCGGCCGAGGTTGAACACGCCGTCGGGGTCGAAGGCGCGCTTGAGCTCGCGGTGGATGCGGTCCAGCGGGCTTTGCAGCGGCGCGAACACGCCGACGCTGCGGTCGTGGCCCATGAACAGCGTCGCATGGCCGCCGAGCGCCGCGGCGGCCTCGCGCACCTCGGACGCGGGCAGGCTGCTGCGCAGCCAGCGCTGCGCGCCGCCCCATTCGATCAGGCCGTCGCCGTGCAGCGCCAGCGGCGGCGCGGTTTGCGGCAGCGACAGCCGCCACAGCGTGGCGCCGCGGTCGAGCGCGGCGCGCGCCGCGGTGAAGAACTCGTCGGTCTGGTCGCGCAGGCCATCCCAGAACGCTGCGGCCAGATCGGGCGCGAGGCGATCGCCGCCCAGGCTGCGCACCGCCGCGTCCACCGCGGCCTGGGCGCCGCACAGGCGCAGCACCAGCAGGTCTTGCCACCACGCGCTGGCATGCAGCGGCAGCGGCTGGCCGGCCCATTCGTTCAAGCGCCGGATCGCGTCGGCCTGCTTCAGCTCGAAGCGCAGCGTGGCGCTGGCCGCCGGCCGCGGCAGCACCTTCAGCGAGACCGCGCAGATCGCCCCGAGCACGCCCAGCGAGCCGGCCAGCAGCCTCGAGACGTCATAGCCGGCGACGTTCTTCATCACCTGGCCGCCGAAGCTGAGGATCTCGCCCTTGCCGTTGAGCAGCGTCGCACCCAGCACGTGGTCGCGCACCGCACCCACGGCGGCACGCGATGGGCCGCTCAGCCCGGCAGCGACCATGCCGCCCACCGTGCCGCCGCTGTCAGCACCGGGCGTGCCCGGTGCGGCCCCGCCGAAGCGCGGCGGCTCGAAGGCCAGGCACTGCCCGTGTTCGGCGAGCAAGGCTTCCAGTTCGGCCAGCTTTGTTCCGGCGCGCGCGGTGACGACGAGCTCGCTGGGCTCGTAGCTGGTGATGCCGCGCAGCGCGCTCATCGCCAAGGGTTCGCCGCGCGCCGCGTGGCCGTAGAAGCTCTTGGTGGCGCCGCCCTCGATGCTCAGCGTGCGCCGCTCGGCGCGCGCTTGCTGCACGCGCTCGACCAGCATGCGCAGCGCGGGGTCGTTGGCGGGGACCGCTGCGCCGGCCATCTAGAAGCGCGGCAGGTCGGGGAACGGCAACAGGCCCTTGCGCACGTGCATCTTGCCGTACTCGACACAGCGCGACAGCAGCGGGATCAGCTTGCCCGGGTTCAGCAGCCCGGCGGCGTCGAAGGCGCGCTTCAGCGCGAACATCTGCTCGCGCTCCTCGGGGCTGAACTGCACGCACATCGAGCTGAGTTTTTCCACGCCCACGCCGTGTTCGCCGGTGATGGTGCCGCCCATCGCGACACTGGTCTCGAGGATGTCGGCGCCGAACAGCTCGCAGCGGCGCAGCTGGTCGGGATCGTTGGCGTCGTACAGGATCAGCGGATGCAAATTACCGTCGCCAGCGTGGAACACGTTGGCGCAGCGCAGGCCGTACTTCACCTCCATCCCCTGGATCGCCAGCAGCATGTCGGCCAGCCGCTTGCGCGGGATGGTGGAATCCATGCACATGTAGTCGGGGCTGATGCGCCCCGAGGCCGGGAACGCGTTCTTGCGCCCGCTCCAGAACTTCAGCCGCTGCGCTTCGTCCTTGCTGACTTCGAGCCTGGACGCGCCACAGCCGCTGAGCACGCCGAGCATGCGCGCGATCTCCTCGTCGACCTCTTCGGGCGTGCCGTCGCTTTCGCACAGCAGGATCGCCTCGGCCTTCAGGTCGTAGCCGGCGTGCACGAAGTCCTCGACCGCGGCGGTCATCGGCTTGTCCA
>CALBTN010000367.1 GCA_937967345.1 uncultured Rubrivivax sp.
CGGGCCATTGCGGCCGGGTCGTCGCCGAAGGTGGTGGAGGATTTCATGTCGCCTTGTTGCAGGCGAACGCATTTGCCGTCCTTGAGGTCGATGGCCGGTATCAGCAGCATGGGTCGGGCGGGGGGTTGAGGGGCAGGCCTGCCCGGGCGAAGTTCAGGGCTGCCAGGCGAGGAAGTTGCGGTACAGCGTGAGGCCGCAGGCGGCGCTCTTTTCCGGGTGGAACTGGGTGGCAAAAATATTATCGCGGGCGATCGCGCTGGTAAAGCCGACGCCGTAGTCGGTGCGGGCGGCGGCATGGCGCGGATCGGCCGGGCGCACATGGTAGCTGTGCACGAAGTAGAAGTACGCGCCGTCGGGAACGCCCTGCCACAGCGCGTGCACACGGCCGTCGTGCGCTTGCTGGTGCACGCGGTTCCAGCCCATCTGCGGCACCTTGTAGCGGCTGCCATCGCTCTGGCGCAGGCCGTCCAGCGCGAAGCGCAGCGCGCGCCCGGGGATCAACCCCAGCCCCGGCGTGTCTTGCTCCTCGCTGTGGTCCAGCAGCATCTGCATGCCCACGCACACGCCCAGCAGCGGCTTGCTGGCCGCGGCTTCGAGCACCGCGGCCAGCAGGCCGCTGGCGCGCAGTTCGCGCATGCACGCGCGCATCGCACCCTGCCCCGGCAGCACCACGCGCTCGGCCGCGCGCACCTCGTCGGGCCGCTGCGTGACCAGCACCTCGATGCCGCCGCCATGGCTTTGGTTGGCGACGTGCCGCACCGCCTGCGACACCGAGCGCAGGTTGCCCATGCCGTAGTCGACCACCGCCACCGTGCGCGCCATCGCCGGCGTCCTACAGGCTGCCTTTGGTCGACGGGATCACGCCGGCCGAGCGCGGGTCGGGCGCGAGCGCCATGCGCAGCGCGCGCGCGAAAGCCTTGAACACGGTCTCGCACTGGTGGTGCGCGTTGCTGCCCTTCAGGTTGTCGATGTGCAGCGTGACCAGCGCATGGTTCGCAAAGCCCTGGAAGAACTCGAAGGCCAGCTGCGTGTCGAAGCCGCCGATCATGCCGGCGGTGAAGGGCACGTCCATGTGCAGCCCGGGGCGGCCGGAGAAGTCGATGACCACGCGCGACAGCGCCTCGTCCAGCGGCACGTAGGCGTGCCCGTAGCGCATCAGGCCCTTCTTGTCGCCCACGGCCTTGGCCACCGCCATGCCCAGCGTGATGCCGACGTCTTCCACGGTGTGGTGGCCGTCGATGTGCAGGTCGCCTTTCGCCTCGATCTCCAGGTCGATCAGCCCGTGGCGCGCGATCTGGTCGAGCATGTGGTCGAAGAAGCCGATGCCGGTGGCGAGCGTGGCCTGGCCGCTGCCGTCCAGATCGACGCGCGCGCGAACCTGGGTTTCCTGGGTGTCGCGGCGGACTTCGGCAACTCGGTTCACAGGCTTTGCTCCAGCGCGCGGATCATGGCGTCGTTCTCCTCGGGGCTGCCCACCGTCAGGCGCAGGCAGTTGGCCAGCAGCGGGTGCAGCCCGGCGATGTGCTTGACCAGCACGCCGCGGGACTTCAGGCCTTCGAAGGTGCGCGCCGAATCGCTCACGCGCAGCAGGATCATGTTGGCCTCGCTGGGGAAGGCACGCACGCCGCTCAGGCGTGCGAGGGCTGTCTGCAGCCGTTCGCGCTCGGCGCGCAGCAGCGCCGCCTGGCGCGCGTACTCGTCGGCGTGGTCGAGGGCGAACAGCGTGGCCTCGGCATTGAGCACGCTCACGTTGTAGGGCGGGCGCACCTTGTCGACCTCGTCGATCAACGCCGCGTGGCCGCACAGGTAGCCCAGGCGCACGCCGGCCAGACCGAACTTGCTGAGCGTGCGCATCACCAGCACGTGCTCGTGCTGTGCCAGCCTGGGCAGCCAGCTGCGCGAGGCAAAGGGCTGGTAGGCCTCGTCGAACACCACCAGCCCTTGCTGGCGGCCGACCGCGGCGACGATGCGCTCGACGATGGCGTCGTCGAACAGGTTGGCGGTCGGGTTGTTCGGGTAGGCGATGTAGGTCAGCGCCGGGCGGTGTTGTTCGATCGCGGCCAGCATCGCCGCCTCGTCCAGCTCGAACTCAGGCGTCAGCGGCACACCGACGAAGTTCAGCCCGCGCAGCTTGGCCGACATCTGGTACATGACGAAGCCGGGCAGCGGCGCCAGGATCGTCGCGCCGGGCACGTCGCAGGCCACGCTGAGCAGGTCGATCAGCTCGTCGGAGCCGTTGCCCAGCATCAGCTTGCAGCCCGCCGGCAGCCCGACGAACTGGGTCAGCGCCGCCACCACGTCAGCCGTGCTCCGCCCCGGATAGCGGTTGAGCGCGACACGACCGAGCCGCTCGCCCAGCTCGCGCTGCAGCGCGTCGCTCAGGCGGAACGGGTTTTCCATCGCGTCCAGCTTGATCAGGCCGCGGCTGTCCTGGATCGCGTAGGCGTGCATCGAGGCCACGTCCTGGCGGATCGTGTGCTGGATGCGTTGGGCGAGCGGGGTCATGCGAGGGTATCCAGAAGCTCGGGGCCGGCGAGGAAGGGGTTGACGATGCGCAGGCCGTCGATCAACTGGTCGTGCTGCAGATCCTCGGTCAGCAGCAGGGCGCACCCCTGCTGTTGCGCGGCCGCGGCCATCAGCGCGTCCCAGTAGCTCAGCGCATAGCGGCTTTCCAGGGCCCATGCGGTTTCGACCGTGGCCTGGTCCACCAGCCAGGGCTGCCAGCGCTGGTAGCGGCGCACCTCGGCACGCGCGTCGCCAGCCGACATCGGGGGCCGCAGCTTGCGTGTCGCATTGACGTAGAACTCGTGCAGCACCTGCGTGCTCAGGCGTCCGCAACGCCGCAGCCACAAGGTCTGCAGCCACTCGTGTGCCGCGCCGTGCTTGGCCGCGTCGGCCAGGTCTTCGCTGTAGAGCAAGACATTCGTGTCAACGAAAACGGTCGAGGCGTTCGGCATAGATCTGGTCGCGCTTCGGGTACGGGCTGCCGTCGGAGCGGTAGCGCCGGTCGCGCTGCAGCCATTCGTTCATCGCGCGCTCGTAGGCATCGTCGTGGCGCATCTTCTCGGCCAGCATCTCGCCGATCAGTCGCGACACGCTGGTGTTGCGGCGCGCCGCTTCCATGCGCGCCCAGTCGGCCACGCTGTCGTCCATGGTGATGGTGACATTCTTCATCGCACGACACGAATTCAGTGTTTCACTATTCTCGTGTTACACGAACTTCGTGTCAATGCGCAGTTCGGCAGCACGCGCATGCGCCTGCAACCCTTCGCCACGGGCCAGCTCGGCCGCGATCGGCCCCAGCACCTGAGCGCCCGCTGCGCTGACCTCGATCAGGCTGGAGCGCTTGACGAAGTCGTACACCCCCAGCGGCGAGCTGAAGCGCGCGGTGCCTGAGGTGGGCAGCACGTGGTTCGGCCCGGCGCAGTAGTCGCCCAGGCTCTCGCTGGTGAAGGCGCCGAGAAAGATCGCGCCGGCGTGTCTCAGCAGCGGCTCCCAGCGCTGCGGCTGCTTCGAGCTGACCTCGAGGTGCTCGGGCGCGATGCGGTTGGCAATCTCGCAGGCCTCATCCATGCTGCGGGTCAGGATCAGCGCGCCGCGGCCTTCGAGCGACGCGCGGATCACCTCGCGCCGCGGCAGGCCGGGCAGCAGCCGCTCGATCGCCGTGCGCACCGCGTCGATGTAGGCGGCGTCGGGGCTGAGCAGGATGCTTTGCGCCAGCTCGTCATGCTCGGCCTGGCTGAACAGGTCCATCGCCACCCAGTCGGGTGGCGTGCTGCCGTCGGCCAGCACCAGGATCTCGCTGGGCCCGGCGATCATGTCGATGCCCACCTGCCCGAACACGTGTTTCTTCGCGCTGGCCACATAGGCGTTGCCCGGCCCGGTGATCTTGTCGACGCGCGGAATCGTCGCGGTGCCGTAGGCCAGCGCGGCGATGGCCTGCGCGCCGCCGATGGTGAAGACGCGCTGCGCGCCGCCGAGGAAAGCCGCGGCCAGCACCAGCGGGTTCTTCGCACCTTGCGGCGTCGGCACCACCATCACGATCTCGCCGACCCCGGCCACCTGCGCCGGAATCGCGTTCATCAGCACGCTGGACGGATAGGCCGCCTTGCCGCCGGGCACGTAGATGCCCACGCGGTCCAGCGGCGTGACCTTCTGGCCGAGCAGGGTGCCGTCGACGTCGAGGTAGCTCCAGCTGCGCGACGTCGCTTCCAACTGGCGCTCGTGGTAGCTGCGCACGCGCTGCGCAGCGGCGTCCAGCGCATCGCGCTGCGCCGCCGGCAGCTGGTCGAAGGCGGCGCGCAACTCGTCGCGGCCCAGCTCGAGCGCGCTCATCGAAGTGGCCTGCACGCCGTCGAAGCGCGCGGTGTACTCCAGCACGGCCGCATCGCCGCGGGTGCGTACGTCGGCCAGGATCTGCAGCACACGCTGCTCGATCTCGCGGTCGGTCTCGGCCGACCAGTGCAGCAATTGCTGGAACGCAGGCTCGAAATCCGCAGCGGCGGTGCTCAGCTGGCGCAAGGCGAGGCTCATGCAGCGCCTTTCTCCAGCGCGGCGCCCAGCGCGTCGATCAGCGCACGCATCGGCTCGCGCTGCAGCTTCAGCGCCGCCTGGTTGACCACCAGCCGCGCCGAGATATCCATGATGCGTTCGACCTCGACCAGCTGGTTGGCCTTCAAGGTCGCACCCGAGGACACCAGGTCGACGATGGCGTCGGCCAGCCCGGTCAGCGGCGCCAGCTCCATCGAGCCGTAGAGCTTGATCAGGTCGACGTGCACGCCCTTGGCGGCGAAGTGTTCGCGCGCGGTCAGCGTGTACTTGGTTGCCACGCGCAGCCGCGAGCCGTGCCGCACCGCCGTTGCGTAGTCGAAGTCGTCGCGCACCGCCACGCTCATGCGGCAGCGCGCGATGCACAGGTCCAGCGGCTGGTACAGGCCGTCGCCGCCGTGCTCGATCAGCACGTCCTTGCCGGCCACGCCCAGATCGGCGCCGCCGTGCTGCACGTAGGTGGGAACGTCGGACGCGCGCACCAGCACCACGCGCAGATCGGGCCGGCTGGTGCCGATGATCAGCTTGCGGCTGTTCTCCGGGTCTTCCGCGATGCGGATGCCGGCCGCCTCCAGCAGCGGCAGCGTCTCGTCGAAGATGCGCCCCTTGGACAGCGCCAGCGTGATCATCGCCGTGTCCGCCCGGCCGCCCGCAGCACACCGCGCGCCCCAGGAATCACGAAGCGGCCCGTGCCGGACCCTGGAGGCAGCGAACGAAGCGGGCGTGGGTGCCTCATCTCACGCGCTCGATGTCTGCGCCCAGCCGGCACAGCTTGTCTTCCATGCGGTCGTAGCCGCGGTCCAGGTGGTAGATGCGGTCGACCAGCGTGTCGCCGTCGGCCACCAGCGCGGCGATCACCAGGCTGGCCGACGCGCGCAGGTCGGTGGCCATGACCTTGGCCCCCGACAGGCGCGGCACGCCGTGCACCACCGCGGTGTGGCCGTCGGCTTCGATGTGCGCGCCCAGGCGCAACAGCTCGTTGACGTGCATGAAGCGGTTCTCGAAGATGGTCTCGATCACCGTGGCCGAGCCGTCGGCGATGCAGTTCACGACCATGAACTGCGCCTGCATGTCGGTGGGGAACTGCGGGTACTCGCTGGTGCGGATGCTCACCGCCTTCGGCCGCTTGTCCATGCGCAGGCGGATCCAGTCTTCGCCGCAGTCGATCTGCGCGCCGGCGTCGCGCAGCTTGTCGATCACCACCTCGAGGTGGTCGGCGCGCGCACCGCGCAGCAGCACGTCGCCGCCGGCTGCCGCCGCCGCGCACAAGAAGGTGCCGGCCTCGATGCGGTCGGCGATCACGCGGTGCCCGCCCTCGGGCGCGTGCAGCGCCGGCACGCCTTCGATGCGGATGCGGCTGCCGCCTTGGCCTTCGATGCGCGCGCCCATGCGGATCAGCATCTCGGCCAGATCCACCACCTCGGGCTCCTGCGCGGCGTTTTCCAGCACCGTCTCGCCTTCGGCCAGCGTCGCGGCCATCAGCAGGTTCTCGGTGCCGGTGACGGTGATCATGTCGGTGCTGATGCGCGCACCGCGCAAACGCTTCGCCTCGGCGACGATGTAGCCGTGCTCGACCGTGATGTCGGCGCCCATCGCCTGCAGGCCCTTGATGTGCTGGTCCACCGGGCGCGAGCCGATCGCGCAGCCGCCGGGCAGCGACACCCGCGCGCGGCCGAAGCGCGCCAGCAGCGGGCCCAGCACCATGATCGTCGCGCGCATCGTCTTGACCAGCTCGTACGGCGCCTCGGGCAGCGCGATGTGCGCGGCGTTGATCGTCACGCTGTCGGCCGGCGGGCCGCTCGCTTCGCTGTGCGCGCCCATGTATTTCAGCAAGGTCAGCATCGTCGCCACGTCGCGCAGCTGCGGCACGTTGTGCAGCGTGACCGGCTCGGCACTGAGCAGCGCCGCGCACAGCTGAGGCAGCGCGGCGTTCTTCGCGCCGGAGATCGGCACCTCGCCATGCAGGGCGCGGCCGCCGCGGATCAGGAGTTTGTCCATGCTGGTCTGAAGTGGGCCCGCTCGCGCTGTGCGCACCGGCCTGGGGCATTGGCAATGCCGCGCGCGTTGCGGCGCTTTAGCGTGGGGAAGGGGCCTACGTCGCGCCGGCGCGCTGCGCGGCCCATTCGGCGGGGGTGAGGGTCTTCATCGACAGCGCGTGGATCTGCTCGCGCATCCGGTCGCCCAGTGCCGCGTAGACCTGCTGGTGGCGCGCCACGCGCGAGCGCCCGGCAAAGGCGTCGGACACGATGGTGGCGAAGAAATGGCGCCCGTCGCCGTCGACCTCGAGGTGTTCGCAAACGAGCCCGGCGGCGATGAACTCGCGCACCTGCTGGACAGTGGGTTCATACATGGCGGCAGCGATTATCCGCCAGCGGCTCAATGCCTGAGTTTGTAGCCGGTCTTCAGCAGGTGCAGCGCCAGCGCCGACACCGCGACGAAGCTGGCCCCGACCACGCCCAGGCTGAGCCACGGCGACACGTCGCTGACGCCGACGAAGCCGCGGCGAAAGCCGTCGATCATGTAGAAGAAGGGGTTCAGCTGGCTCAACGCGCGCCAGACTCCCGGCAGCGAGTGCACCGAATAGAACACGCCCGACAGGAACGTCATCGGCATGATGATGAAGTTCTGGAACGCCGCCATCTGGTCGAACTTCTCCGCCCACAGCCCGGCCACCAGGCCCAGCGCGCCGAGCATGGCTGCGCCCAGCAGCGCGAACACGATCACCCAGCCCGGTTGCGCCAGCCCCGGCGGCGCGAACCACGCGGTCACCAGCAGCACGCCGGCGCCGACGGCCAGCGCGCGCAGCATCGACGCGCCGACATAGGCCACGAACCACGCCCAGTGCGACAGCGGCGTCAGCAGCAGGAACACCAGGTTGCCGGTGACCTTGCTCTGGATCAGCGAGCTGCTGCTGTTGGCGAAGGCGTTTTGCAGCACCGCCATCATCACCAGCCCGGGAACCAAGAAGCGGGTGTAGCCGACGTTGTCGAACACCTGCACCTTGTCCGACAGCACGTGGCCGAAGATCAGCAGGTACAGCGCGGCGGTCAGCACCGGCGCGGCCACGGTCTGGAAGCCCACCTTCCAAAAGCGCAGCACCTCCTTGTGCAGCAGCGTGCGCGTGCCGTGCAGGACGCGCCGGCGCTGCGCGCGCGCGGGCCCGGCTTCGCTCATGCCGGTGCGCCTTGCATGATCTCGACGAACACGTCTTCCAAGTCGGCGCGGCCGATCTCGAGTTCGTCGACCTGCACGCCGGCCACGCGCAACGCGGTCAGCAGCGCTTCGACCTCGGTGGCGTCGCGCGCCTTGAGCTGCACGATGCGCCCGGTGACGCTGGCGCTGCGTGCCAGCGCGCTGGGCAAGCGCTGGTCGGTCTTGAAGCGCAGCATCGTGCTGGCCGTGCCGGCCAGCAGATCGGCGGTGCGCTGCAACGCGACCACGCGCCCGCGCTTGAGCATCGCGAGGCGCGAGCACAGCGCCTCGGCCTCTTCCAGGTAGTGCGTGGTCAGCAGCACGGTGTGGCCCTCGCGGTTGAGCCGCGCGATGAACTGCCACAGCGTCTGGCGCAGTTCGACGTCGACACCGGCGGTGGGCTCGTCGAGCACGATCACCGGCGGGCGGTGCACCAGTGCCTGGCCCACCAGCACGCGCCGCTTCATGCCGCCGGACAGCTGGCGCAGGTTGACGTCGGCCTTGTCCGCCAGATCCAGCTGCTCGAGCAGTTCGTCGATCCAGCGCTCGTTGTGGCGCAGCCCGAAGTAGCCGCTTTGGATGCGCAGCGCCTCGCGCACGGTGAAGAACGGATCGAACACCAGCTCTTGCGGCACCACGCCGAGCAAGCGGCGCGCCGCGGCGTAGTCGGCGGCGACGTCGTGACCCAGCACCTCGACGCGGCCGGAACTGGCGCGCGCCAGCCCGGCCAGGATGCTGATCAAGGTGGTCTTGCCCGCGCCGTTGGGGCCGAGCAGGCCGAAGAACTCGCCGGGCTCGATGTCGAAGCTGACGCCGTCGAGCGCGCGAAAGCCGCCGCCCTTGCCGGGATAGGTCTTGCACACCTCGTGGAAACGCACCGCCGGCATGAGCGCCATTCTAGGCAGCGCGTTGATGCTAGATTGCCGGCCCGATGGGCACCAAGAAACCGCGACGCACGGCCGAGCGCATCCTCGAGGTGGCGCTCGAGCTGTTCAACCGCTTCGGCGAGCCCAACGTCAGCACCACGCTGATCTCGGCCGAGATGAACATCAGTCCAGGCAACCTGTACTACCACTACCCGGCCAAGGACGAACTGATCAACGCGCTGTTCGACCGCTACGAGCGCGCGCTCGACGGTCTGCTACAGGCCGCCGCGGATGTGCGCGACATCGAGGACGCGTGGCTGTTCTTCCACATGCTGTTCGAGCTGATCTGGCAGTACCGCTTCCTGTACCGCGACCTGAACGACCTGCTGAGCAAGAACCGCCGGCTGGAGACGCACTTCCAGTTCGTGCTGAAGCACAAGTCGCGCGCGGTGCGGCAGGTGCTGGGCGGGCTGTCGGTGGGCAACCCGCAGCGCGTCGGGCGAGCCCAGTCGGAGGCCGCCGCCAACGCGATGGTGGTGGTGCTGACCTACTGGCTGAGCTACGAGTACGTGCGCGACCCGCGCAACGCCCTCGAGCCGCAGCACGCCGGCGCGGCACTGGCACGCGGCGCGTCCCACGTGCTGTGCCTGCTGTTGCCCCATCTCGATGCGCCAGCCCAGGAGCACCTGCACAAGCTGGCCGGCGAGTACCTCGGCGCCGGCTGACCCACCGGGCGGCGCTGCGCGGCCATCATGCCGCTACGCTGCCCAAGGCAGCATCAGCGTCAGCCACAGCAGCTTGTCCAGCTCGGGCGCGAAGCGTTCGACCACGCGCTGCGGCTCGGGGCACAGCGCGGCATCGGCGATGAGCGCGAACTGCACGCCGCCGGCGTACGAGAAGATGCTCACGCCCACCGCCACATCGCCGGTCTGCGGCACCCAGAAGATGCAGCGGCGCAGCGTGGCGCCGCACAGCCGCAACCGCTGGCGCGGCCCGGGCACGTTGGTCATGACCGCGGTGGCCTTGCTCGCGAACAGGTTCAGCAGCGCGCGCTGGCCGCTGTCGTTCAGCAGCCCGGCCAGCGCCAGCACGCCGAAGGCCAGCACCGGCTGGTAGCTGTCCTTCAAGCCGCTCATCAGCGCGTGCACCGCCGCCACCCGTTCGACCGGGTTGTCCACGCCGATCGGCAGCAGCAGCGGCGCCAGGCCGAAATGGTTGCCGAGCTGGTGCGCCTCGTCCAGCGGACGCAGGTTCACCGGCACCATCGCCCGGATGGACTTGCCGGCCGGGTTCTGGCCGATGTCGCGCAGGTAGGCGCCGATGGCGCCGGCCGCGCAGGCCAGCAGCACGTCGTTGACCGACGCGCGCAGCGCCTTGCCCACGCTCTTGACCACGTCCAGCGGCACCGGTTCGGCCCAGGCGACGTGCTTGCGCCCGATCGGCTTGCCCTTCAGCGCGGTCGGCGAGTCGTCGGCCATCAGCGCCAGGGTGGCCAGGTCGGTGGCTGCGCGCCGGCCGATGTCCGCCAACTCGCGCAGCGGCTTGGCGCGCACGCTGGCCAGCCAACTGTCGCCGCCAGCGGTCTTGCCGGCGGGCCGGCGCTGCGGCGCACCGCCGCCG
Organism: uncultured Rubrivivax sp.; assembly: GCA_937967345.1. Taxonomy (GTDB): domain Bacteria; phylum Pseudomonadota; class Gammaproteobacteria; order Burkholderiales; family Burkholderiaceae_C; genus Rubrivivax. Next base: position 10,227 of record CALBTN010000367.1, read on the forward strand.
TCGGTGAGCGACATCAGCACCGAGGTCAGCGCGATGCCGTCGCCGATGCAGTGGTGCACGCGCACGATGACCGCGCTGCCGCCGTCGTGCTGCTCGATCAGGTGGAACTGCCACAGCGGGCGTTGCGGGTCCAGCCGCGTCATGGCCAGCTCGCCACAGCGCCGCTGCAACGCTTCGCGTTCGCTTTCGCCGCGGCCCCGCGCGAGCCGCTCGCGCACCACGTGGCGGCCGACGTCGAAGCGATCGTCATCGACCCACTGCGCGCCCAGCGCGTCCTCGACCACCTTCTGGCGAAAGCGCGGGTAGCACAGCAGTTGTTGCTCGATGCGCTGGCACAGCGCGCGCCAGCTCAGGCGCGGGCGCAGCAGCCACACGCCGACGATCATCATCAGGTTGACGTCGTTGTCCATGCGCAGCCAGGCATGGTCGACGCGGCTCATGCGCTCGGCGGTGGCTGCCATCGCGGTGCTCCTTGGGCCTAAGATGCCGGATCCGACCCATTCTCACCTCAGCCACAGGAGACGCGCGCGATGGCCAGCCTCAAGACGCAGTTCGATCAGGCCGTGAAGGACAGCAAGAAGCTGGACAAGCCCGACAACGCCACGCTGCTGAAGATCTACGCGCTGTACAAGCAGGCCAGCGAAGGCGATGTGCAAGGCAAGCGTCCGGGCATCACCGATTTCGTCGGCCGCGCCAAGTTCGACGCCTGGACCGCGCAGCAAGGCACGGCCAAGGAAGACGCAATGCAGCAGTACGTGGACCTGATCGAGTCGCTGAAGTAGCGACCGGGCCGGCGCTACTTCTTCGGCTTGCGCGCGGCCGGCGCCTTGGCGGCGCTGGCCGCCAGCAGCCGGTCGAGGATGTCCTGGATCTCGTTTTCGATCGTCTTGCGAAACGCGCCGAGCAGCAGCCCGAGCTTGGCGTCCAGGTCGAAGTGATCGGCGGCGACGATCAGGCGGCCCTTGACGCCGGAGCGGGTGAACTCCACCGTGTCGCTGAACTCGCCTTCGATCGACCTGCACTCCATGCCGAAGTCCTTCTCGACGTCCTTGGCCCACTGCGCGGCAACCTTGCGCGCCTTGGCCAGCCCGAGTTGGTGTTCACGATGGATGCGAATGTCGGCCACGGCGGGTTCCCCGGATCTATGAGATGGCCCGTAGTGTGGCGTGGCGCTCGGCCTTCGGCAATGCGGCGATACGCGCAGCCTCGGCATAAAAGCGGGTGAAGTCGCGGCCCTGCTGCTCGAACAAACGCTCGAAGTCCGCAGCCAGTTCGGTGTAGGCGGCCAGCACGCCCAGCGATGCGTTGTTGACCGTGTCGAACCAGGCGTCGTAGCCGGCAAAGCCGTTCCAACGCTGCTGCTTGATCTGCCGGTACTCGGCGCGCAGCGCATCCAGCATCCGCGCCTTGGCCGCGAGCTTGTCGGCCTCGGGCAGCGGCGATGCGTACAGCTGCTGCAGCTGGCCGCGCCAGCGCAGCGTCAGCTCGCGAAAGTCGTCGCGCCGCGCTTGGGCGTCACGGTACTGCACGCGCGCCGCGTCGCTGCCGTGCTGCGCGAGCCACAGCCGCACGCCGATGCGTTCGACCGCCGTGGCGAACGATTCGTTGAACACGGTGTCGTCGGCAACGTACAGCTGCTGGTGCGCCAGCTCGTGGAATATCAGCCGCGCCAGCTCGGCCTCGCTGCCGCCGACGAAGGTGTTGAGCAGCGGATCGCCGCCGAGCCAGTTGCTCCAGCCCAAGGTGGAGTACGCCGGCACGCCGTAGACGCTGACGTCGCGGCCTTCGGCGCGCAGCTGCGCGGCCAGCGCGTCGGCCTGGGCGCGGTCGAAATAGCCGCGATAGTCGACACAGCCGGCCACCGGGTAGCACCAGCTCTGCAGCTGCAGCGACAGCGCAGGCGCGGCCACCACGTTCCACACCGCGGCAGTGCGCTGCAGGTCGGCATAGGCGCGGTAGCTCGGGTTGTCGGGCAGCTCGAGCACCTGCACCGAGAACTCGCGTATGCGCTGGGCCAGCGCCAGGCGCTGCTTCAGCGCGGCGGGGGTCTCGGGCTGCGCCAGCCATTCGTTCACCGGCTTGGCACTGCGCAGCAGCTGCACATGCCCGCCCAGCGATTGCCGGTAATAGCCCAGCTCGCTGCAGCCGCTGCCCAGGCACAGCGCGAGCGCGGCCGCCGCGATCGCGCCGCCCAGGCCCAAACTCGCCATCAGCCAGCGGCGGTGCACGGGCACGCGCCATGCACGGTGCGCGACGGCAATGGCAGCTTCATCGCTGCATCATGGCACGGCGGCCGGCGGGCGATGCGCTCGCCCGCCAGCGCCTGCCCGGCCCAGCCGGTGGCTGCCGGATCGCAGCCGCACCGCGCAACGCCGCCATCGCGCTAAGATGAATTTTTGCGCAGCCGGAGGTTCCATGCAGCTGATTGAATCGATCCTGGCCGACGCCGCCAGCATTGCAGCGATGCGCCGCGACATCCATGCGCACCCCGAATTGTGTTTCGAGGAAGAGCGCACCGCCGACCTGATCGCCAAGGCGCTGACCGACTGGGGCATCCCCATCCACCGTGGTCTGGGCAAGACCGGCGTGGTCGGCATCGTCAAGAACGGCAGCTCCAGCCGCGCCGTCGGCCTGCGCGCCGACATCGACGCGCTGCCGATGACCGAGCACAACCACTTCGCCCACGCCAGCACCTACCTCGGCAAGATGCACGCCTGCGGCCACGACGGCCACACCGCGATGCTGCTGGCCGCGGCGCGGCATCTGTCCAAGCACCGCAACTTCGACGGCACCGTCTACCTGGTGTTCCAGCCGGCCGAAGAAGGCGGCGGCGGCGCGCGCGAGATGATGAAGGACGGGCTGTTCGACAAGTTCCCGATGGACGCGATCTTCGGCATCCACAACTGGCCGGGCATGAAGGTCGGCCAGTTCGGTCTGCGAACCGGGCCGGTGATGGCCAGCTCCAACGAGTTCAAGATCACGATCCGCGGCAAGGGCAGCCACGCCGCGCTGCCGCACCTGGGCATCGACCCGGTGCCGATCGCCTGCCAGATGGTGCAGGCCTTCCAGACCATCGTCACGCGCAACAAGAAGCCGATCGACACGGCGGTGATCTCGGTGACCATGGTGCACGCCGGCGAGGCCACCAACGTGGTGCCCGAGTCCTGCGAGATCCAGGGCACGGTGCGCACCTTCACCACCGAGGTGCTGGACCTAGTGCAGCGGCGCATGCAGACCATCGCCGAGAGCACCTGCGCCGCCTTCGAGGCCGGCTGCGAGTTCGAATTCAAGCGCAACTACCCGCCGACCATCAACCACGACGCCGAGACCGAATTCGCGCGCCGCCTGCTCGGCGAAGTGGTGGGCGCGGACAACGTGCTCGAGTTCGAGCCGACGCTGGGCTCCGAGGACTTCAGCTACTTCCTGCAGGAAAAGCCCGGCTGCTACTTCGTGATCGGCAACGGCGACGGCGCGCACCGCGACGGCGGCCATGGCCTGGGCCCGTGCATGCTGCACAACCCCAGCTACGACTTCAACGACGAGTTGATCCCGCTGGGCGCCACCGCCTGGGTGCGGCTGGCCGAGAAATGGCTGGCCCGGCCGGCCTGATCCGCGCGATGGCAGCGGCACCCAAGGGTTCGCGCATGAAACCTGCTGGCTACTTCGCGCAAAGCTACGCCGAGGCACGGCGCAAGTTCATCGCGGCGGCCAGTGCTGCCGGGCGCGAGCCGGTGCCGCACCCGCATCCGCTGCTGGGCCGCGACGGCGAAGCGCTGGCGATGGACGTCGCCCGCTTCGGCGCGGCCGATGCGCCGGCCGTGTTGATCATCAGCAGCGCCTGCCATGGCGTGGAGGGTTACTGCGGTTCGGGCGTGCAGGGCGCGCTGCTGGCCGATGGCGGCTTTCACGACGCGGCCGCGCGCGCCGGCGTGGCGCTGCTGTACGTGCACGCACTGAACCCCTACGGCTTTTCGTGGCTGCGCCGCACCACGCACGAGAACGTCGACCTGAATCGCAACTTCCAGGACTTCTCGCAGCCGCTGCCGCGCAACGCCGCCTACGACCGGCTCGCGCACCTGATCGTGCCGCCCGAGTGGCCGCCGACGCCGCAGGTCAAGGCCGCCTTGGCGGGCTTCGCCGCCGAGCACGGCGTCAAGGCGCTGCAGGCCGCCATCTCCGGCGGCCAGTACGAGCATCCGCAAGGCGTGTTCTACGGCGGGCGCAACCCGACCTGGAGCCATCAGACGCTGCGCCATGTGCTGCAAGAGCACGGCCGGCGCTGCCGCCGCCTGGCCTGGCTCGACCTGCACACCGGGTTGGGCCCGAGCGGCCACGGCGAGCGCATCTGGGCCGGGCCCGACGATGCCGCGGCGATCGCGCGCGCGCGCCGCTGGTGGGGCGAGGCGGTGACCTCGATCTACGACGGCTCGTCGGAGTCGGCGCTGCTCACCGGCCTGATGTGGCTGGCCGCTGGCGACGAGTGCGCGCAGGCCGAGTACACCGGCATCGCGCTGGAGTACGGCACCGTGCCCTGGGACGACGTGACACTCGCGCTGCGCGCCGACCAGTGGCTGGAGAACCACCCCGAAGCACCGCACGCGCTGCACGCGAAGATCAAGCGCCAGATCCGCGACGCCTTCTACACCGACACCGATGCCTGGAAGGCGCGCATCGTCGAGCAAGGGCTGCAAGCCGCGCACCAGGCGGTCGCAGGCTTGTCGAGCTGAGCGCGCTGCGCGGCGCATCACCACACGCCGCACGCCACAGCGCGTGCCGGGTGCGGGTAATCCCGTTACCTCTGATCACTAGAATTTGTCGACATTTCCCGATGCCTGTCACCAACCCCTTGCAGCAAGAAGGAATCGTCCCGATGAACAAGCAACTGATCGCGCTGGCCCTGGTTGTGGCCGCCGCTGGCACCGCCTCGGCCCAGGCCCCCGACACGCTGGCCAAGATCAAGGAACGCGGCGCCGTCAACCTGGGCGTGCGCGACTCGTCCGGCCTGGCCTTCACCATCGGCGGCGGCAAGTACGTCGGCTTTCACACCGAGATGGCCGAGCGCATCGTCGATGACCTGGGCAAGGAGCTCGGCAAGCCGCTGAAGATCAACTACCAGGTCATCACCTCGCAAAACCGCATCCCGCTGATCCAGAACGGCACGATCGACTTCGAATGCGGCTCGACCACCAACAACCGCGCGCGCCAGAAGGACGTCGACTTCGCCTACACCACCTACGTCGAAGAGGTGCGCATGGCGGTCAACACCAAGTCCGGCATCAAGTCGATCAAGGACCTGAACGGCAAGACGATCGCCACCACCACCGGCACGACCTCGGTGCAGACGCTGCGCAGGAACGAGCGTGCCGAGGGCATCGACTTCAAGACCGTGCAAGGCAAGGACCACGCCGACAGCTTCTTGCTGCTGGAAGCCGGCCGCGCCGACGCGTTCGTGATGGACGGCTCGATCCTGGCGGCCAACATCGCCCGCGCCAAGAACCCGAAGGACTTCGCGATCGTCGGCGAGGTGCTGTCGGTCGAGCCGATCGCCTGCATGCTGCCCAAGGGCGACGAGAAGCTGCGCAAGGCGATCAACGCCAGCATCGTGCGCCAGATCAAGGATGGCTCGCTGGCCAAGCTGTACGACCGCTGGTTCATGCAGCCGATCCCGCCCAACAACGTGACGCTGAACCTGCCGCTGTCGGCCAGCACCAAGGCGGCCTGGGACAACCCCAACGACAAGCCGATGGAAGACTACGGCAACAAGTAGGCCCCAGCGGCGTACTTGCTGATCGAGTCACCGCGACGCCCACTTGAACCCAAGTGGGCGTTCTTTTGTGTGAGGTGCGCGCCCGCGCGGCGGCCACAGGAGGATGGTGATGGCGATGGATTGGACCGTGTTCTGCCAGGACACCCTGTCGGGCGAGTTGGTCGCGGGCTGCTTCGGCCAAGGGCGCGACATCACCTACCTGAACTGGTTGTTCACGGCCTGGGGCTGGACGGTGTCGGTGTCGCTGACCGCGCTGGCGGTGGCGTTGATCGTCGGCTCGATCGTCGGCGTGATCCGCACGCTGCCCGACAGTCGGTGGCTGGCGCGGCTGGGCAATGCCTGGGTCGAGCTGTTTCGCAACATCCCGCTGCTGGTGCAGATCTTCCTGTGGTACTTCGTCGTGCCGGCGCTGGTGCCGCCGATGAAGAACCTGCCGCCGTTCATCCTGGTGGTGCTGGCACTGGGCTTGTTCACCTCGGCGCGCATCGCCGAGCAGGTGCGCGCCGGCATCCAGGCGCTGCCGCGCGGCCAGCGCTACGCCGGCATGGCGCTGGGTTTCACCACGCCGCAGTACTACCGCTACGTGCTGCTGCCGATGGCCTACCGCATGGTCATCCCGCCGCTGACCAGCGAGTCGATGAACATCTTCAAGAACTCGGCCGTCGCCTTCGCGGTGTCGATCCCCGAGCTGACGCAGTACGCGCTGCAGGTCGGCGAGGAGACCGCGCGGCCGATCGAGGTCTATCTCGCGGTGACGGTGCTGTACGCGATCTCGGCGCTGGTGGTCAACCGCATCTTCGCCTGGATCGAAAAGCGCGCCCGCGTGCCCGGCTTCGTCGCTGCCGGCACCGGCGCCGGGGGGCATTGAGATGCTGAATCTCGACTTCTCGATCCTGAACTGGGCGCTGATCCAGGACTTCATCCTCAAGGGGCTGTGGTTCAGCATCTTTCTGACCGCGGTGGCCACCGCCGGCGGCGTGTTCTTCGGCACGCTGCTGGCGCTGATGCGGCTGTCGGGCAAGAAGTGGCTCGACGCCCCGGCCGCGCTGTACGTCAACGTGATGCGCTCGGTGCCGCTGGTGATGGTGATCCTGTGGTTCTTCCTGCTGGTGCCGCTGCTGATCGGGCGGCCGATCGGCGCCGAGTACTCGGCCGTGGTCACCTTCATCGCCTTCGAGGCCGCGTACTTCAGCGAGATCATGCGCGCGGGCATCCAGTCGATCCCGCGCGGCCAGGTCTTCGCCGGCCAGGCGCTGGGCATGAGCTACCAGCAGAACATGACGCTGGTGATCCTGCCGCAGGCCTTTCGCAACATGCTGCCGGTGCTGCTGACGCAGACCATCATCCTGTTCCAGGACACCTCGCTGGTCTACGCGATCGGCGCCTACGACCTGCTCAAGGGCTTCGAGACCGCGGGCAAGAACTTCGGCCGGCCGATCGAGACCTACCTGATGGCCACCGTCACCTACTTCGCCGTCAGCTACACGCTGTCGAGCATCGTCAAGGCGATCAACAAGAAGATCGCCATCATCCGTTAGGAGCACCCCGCCATGGCAGAGCCGATGATCCGCATCAAGAACGTGTCCAAGTGGTACGGCCCGGTGCAGGTGCTCAATGACTGCAGCGTCGACATCGACAAGGGCGACGTGGTGGTGGTGTGCGGCCCGTCGGGCTCGGGCAAGTCCACGCTGATCAAGACCGTGAACGCGCTCGAGCCGTTCCAGAAGGGCGAGATCACGGTCAACGGCATCCCGCTGCACGACCCCAAGACCAACCTGCCGCAACTGCGCTCCAAGGTGGGCATGGTGTTCCAGCACTTCGAGCTGTTTCCGCACCTGTCGGTCACCGAGAACCTGACCATCGCGCAAATCAAGGTGCTGGGCCGCAGCGCCGACGAGGCCAAGACGCGCGGGCTGAAGATGCTCGACCGCGTCGGGCTGATGGCGCACAAGGACAAGTTCCCCGGCCAGTTGTCGGGCGGCCAGCAGCAGCGCGTGGCGATCGCGCGCGCGCTGTCGATGGACCCGATCGTCATGCTGTTCGACGAGCCGACCTCGGCGCTGGACCCGGAGATGGTCGGCGAGGTGCTCGACGTGATGGTCACGCTGGCCAAGGAAGGCATGACGATGATGGTGGTCACGCACGAGATGGGTTTCGCGCGCAAGGTCGCCAACCGCGTGATCTTCATCGATGTCGGCGGGCGCATCCTCGAGGACTGCGCGAAGGACGAGTTCTTCAACCACCCCGAGCACCGCCAGCCGCGCACCAAGGATTTCCTCAACAAGATCCTCGGCCACTGAGCCGGGCCCGTCGCGGAACAGACCATGGCCAAGGATTCCGCCGCCGCACGCAAGACCGCCACCCCGCGCGCCGCGCGCGGGGTGCGCGAAGCCAACGCGGGCGACATCGCGCCGCGCCTGGGCGCACGCGCCATCGAGCGCCACGCGGTGCGCGAGGCCACGCTGGGCAAGCAGCAGGCGCAGGGCGAAGCGCTGCGCGACCTGCTGCGCCGCGCCGCGAAGTCGGCCCCGTCCGACACGGTCGAGGCCTTGAACGCGGTACTGGCCGGCGCATCCACCGACGACCTGCAAGCGCTCAAGCACCTGTTGCTGGACCAGCCCCGCAACAGGATCGACGCTGGCGGCGATCCCGACATGGAGCTGTCGGCGCGTTGGCGCGAGGGCGCCTATCCGTACCGCAACCTGATGTCGCGCCGCAGCTACGAGGCGCAGAAGTACAAGCTGCAGGTCGAACTGCTGAAGCTGCAGGCCTGGGTCAAGGACAGCGGGCAGCGCATCCTGATCCTGTTCGAAGGCCGCGACGCCGCCGGCAAGGGCGGCACGATCAAGCGCTTCATGGAGCACCTG
>CALBTN010000368.1 GCA_937967345.1 uncultured Rubrivivax sp.
GAACTTCGACCCGTGCACCATCTTGCTCAACACCGAGCTGACGCACGGCGTGCCCAAGGTGCTGGCCGGGCTGCACGAGCAGTACCTGCTGCCGCCGCTGCACGCCGGCTGGACGGTGCGGCGCAAGGCGCAGCACCTGCGCAGCTACGAAGAGCTGGCCAAGAAGTTCGCCAAGCTGCTGGGCATGGACCCGTGGCTGATCACGCCGCTGCACGCCCATTGCGGCGAGGTCGACATGGCCGAGCCGCGCGGCCTGGAGTGCCTGCGCCACCACGCCGACGTGCTGCTGGGCAAGATCCGGCGCAAGTACAAGGAATACGGCATCAACGAGCGGCCCTTCGTCGTCGTCAAGCCCGACCAGGGCGGCAGCGACGGTGCGGGCGTGCTGACGGTGCGCGATGCCAAGGAGCTCGACGCCGCGGTGGGCGACGCCGCGGCGCGGCAGGCCGCGATGCTGGTGCAAGAAGGCGTGCCCACCTACGAGCGCATGAACGACGCGGTGGCCGAGCCGGTGGTCTACACCATCGACCGCTACGTGATCGGGGGCTTTTACCGCGTGCACGCGCAGCGCGGCGTCGACGAGAGCCTGGCCGCGCCGGGCTCGCGCTACGTGCCGCTGGCCTTTGCCGCCAGCACCCAGCTGCCGCGCCGCGGCGAGAAACCCGGCGCGAGCCCGCCGAACCGCTTCTACATGTACGGCGTGATCGGCCGCCTGGCGATGGCCGCGGCCAGCTACGAGCTCGAAGCCACCGACCCCGAGGCCGAGGTCTACGCCTGAGCCCCGCCGCCGGCGCGCCGGCAGCCCGAGTCCCTCGACCCGACCCGACGCCGCTTCGCGCGCCCCGCCCACGTGAGCCAACCGCACGCGCCGCGCAGCCCGACCGCCTTGGCCGCGCTCACCCTGGGCGCGCTCGGCGTGGTCTATGGCGACATCGGCACCAGCCCGCTGTACGCGCTGAAGGAGGTGTTCCACGGCGGGCGCGTCGCGGCCACGCACGACAACATCCTGGGCGTGCTGTCGCTGATTTTCTGGACGATGACGCTCATCGTCTCGCTGAAGTACGTGCTGCTGATCCTGCGCGCCGACAACAACGGCGAGGGCGGGCTGATCGCGATGCTGGCGCTGGCCACGCACGCGGTGGCCGACCGCCCGCGGCTGCGCGACGCGCTGCTGATGGTGGGCCTGTTCGGCACGGCCGTCTTCTACGGCGACGGCGTGATCACGCCGGCGATCTCGGTGCTGTCGGCGGTGGAAGGGCTGCAGGTCGCGGCACCGGGGCTGCACCACGTGGTGATCCCGATCACGCTCGTGGTGCTGACCGCGCTGTTCGCGGTGCAGCGCTTCGGCACCGGCGGCATCGGCAAGGCCTTCGGCCCGGTGACGCTGGTGTGGTTCATCGTGCTGGTGGCGATCGGGCTGCCGCACATCCTTGCCAACCCGCACGTGCTGGTGGCGCTGAACCCGCTGTACGCCGCCGGCTTCTTCGCCGACAACCCGCTGGTGGCCTTCGTCGGGCTGGGCGCGGTGGTGCTGTGCGTCACCGGCGGCGAGGCGCTGTACGCCGACCTGGGCCACTTCGGGCGGCGGCCGATCCGCATCGCCTGGTACGGCTTCGTGATGCCGGCGTTGGTGGTCAACTACTTCGGCCAGGGCGCGATGCTGCTCGAGCACCCCGAGGCGATCGAGAACCCGTTCTACCTGACCGCGCCCGAGTGGGCGCGGCTGCCGCTGGTGTTCCTGGCCACCGCGGCCACGGTGATCGCGTCGCAGGCGCTGATCACGGCCGCGTTCTCGGTGACCAAGCAGGCCTCGCAGCTGGGCATGCTGCCGCGGCTGCGCATCGTGCACACCTCGGTGCGCGACACCGGTCAGATCTACCTGCCGCTGGTCAACTGGTCGCTGTACGCGCTGATCGTGCTGGCGGTGGCGCTGTTCAAGACCTCGTCGAACCTGGCTTCGGCCTACGGCATCGCGGTGACGCTGGACATGACCATCACCACCGTGATGACCTTCTTCGTGCTGCGCTACGGCTGGCGCTACGCGCTGCCGCTGTGCGTGGCGGCCACGGGCTTTTTCTTCGTCATCGACATCAGCTTCTTCGCCAGCAACATGCTCAAGCTGCTGGCCGGCGGCTGGTTCCCGCTGGTCATCGGCATCGGCATGTTCACGCTGATGGTGACCTGGCGCACCGGGCGCCGGCTGCTGGCCGAACAGCTGATGCACGACGCGATCGACCTGAAAGGCTTTCTCGACGCGATCTTCGTCAGCCCGCCGGCGCGCGTGCCGGGCACCGCGGTGTTCCTCAGCGCCGAGCCCAACGTCACGCCCAACGCGCTGCTGCACAACCTGAAGCACAACAAGGTGTTCCACGAGTACAACCTGTTCGTCAGCGTGCGCCACCACGACGTGCCGTGGATCGGCTTCGACAAGCGCATCGAGATGGAGCCGCTGGGCCACGACTGCTGGCAACTGGTGCTGCACTTCGGCTTCAAGAACGACCCCGACGTGCCCGAGGCGCTGCAGCTGCTGCAAGGGCGCGGCGTGCCGCTGGACGAGATGGAGACCAGCTACTTCCTGTCGCGCGACATCGTCATGCCCACCATCGGCAAGGGCATGATGCTGTGGCGCGAGAAGCTGTTCGCCAGCATGCACCGCAACGCCGCCGCGGCGGCCGACTTCCTGAACCTGCCGGCCAACCGCATCGTCGAGCTGGGCTCGAAGGTCGAGATCTGATCAGGTCCGCGCGCCGCGTTAGACTCGAGCTGGTCATGTGGTCATATGCGAATCAGGAGGGCGCGCGATGAGGGTCATCACGCTGGCCGACGCGAAGGCGCATCTTTCCGCGGTGCTGGACGACGTGGCCGCGGGCGAGCAGGTGGTGGTGACGCGGCGCGGCCGACCGGTCGCGCGCATCGTGCCGGAGCGTGCACCGGCAAGGCGTGCCGCGTCGTCGTGGATCGAAGGGCTGCGCGGCTTCGTCGAGGCGCAGCCCAAGGCCGGCGGCTGCTCGGTGGCCGACATGCGCGACAGCGAGCGCTACTGATGCGCAGCCGCGGTGAGCGCCTACCTCGACACTTCGGTCCTGGTCGCGCTGTTCTTCCATGAGGACGCCAGCACGGCGGCGCGCGCACGCGCCGGCCGCGAGCAGCGCCTGTGGGTCAGCCGCTGGACGCTGGCCGAGTTCGCCAGTGCCGTGGCTTTCAAGCGGCGCGGTGCGCAGACCGACGAAGCCACGGCACTGCAGGCCAAGGCGCGGCTGACCGCGGTGCTGGACGACGGCGGTGTGCAGGTGGTGGAGATCGAACGCACGGACATCGAGCGCGCCGCCGCGCTGTGCGAGGCCCACGCCAGCGGCTTGCGCACGCCCGATGCGCTGCATGCCGCGGTGGCGCAGCGGCTGCGTTTGACGCTGATCACGGCCGACCGGGTGCAGGCGCAGGGGTGCGCCTTCCACGCCATCGACGCCGACCTGATCGCCGGCTGATCGCGCGTGCTGTTCAAAGACCTCGCCCGCGACGTTTCGCTTTCCGCGCTGGTCGCCGGCTTCGTCGCGGTGCTGGTGGGCTTTACCAGCTCGGTGGCGATCGTCTTTGCCGCGGCGCAGGCGCTGGGCGCGACGCCGGCGCAGACCACCTCGTGGATGTGGGCGCTGGGCCTGGGCATGGGGCTGACTTCGGCCGGTCTGTCGCTGTGGACGCGCCAGCCGGTGCTCACCGCGTGGTCCACCCCGGGCGCGGCGCTGCTCGCCGGCACCAGCGGCGTGGCGATGGGCGATGCGGCCGGCGCCTTCGTCGTGTGCGGCGCGCTGATGGCGCTGGCCGGCTTCAGCGGCGTCTTCGAGCGCGTGATGGACCGCATCCCGCAGGCGGTGGCCGCGGCGCTGCTGGCCGGCGTGCTGGCGCGCTTCGGGCTGGACGCGGTGCTGGCGGTGAAGACCGCGCCGCTGCTGGTGTGCGCGATGACGCTGGCCTTCCTGGTGGCGCGGCGCGCCTGGCCGCGTTACGCGGTGCCGCTGGTGCTGCTGGCCGGCGTCGCGGTGGCGGCGGCGCAGGGCCGGTTGAACATCGGCGCGATCGACTGGGCGATGGCGCAGCCGGTGTGGGTGACGCCGCGGTTCAGCGCCAGCGCGCTGATCGGCGTGGCGCTGCCGCTGTTCGTCGTCACCATGGCCTCGCAGAACCTGCCCGGCGTGGCCGCGCAGCGCGCCGCCGGCTACGCCACGCCGGTGTCGGCCAGCGTCGGCGTCACCGGCGCGGCGAGCATGCTGCTCGCGCCCTTCGGCGGCTACGCGCTCAACCTGGCGGCGATCACCGCGGCCATCTGCATGGGCCGCGAGGCGCACGAAGATCCGGCGCGGCGCTACGTCGCGGCGGTGGCGGCGGGCGTGTTCTACGCCGCGCTCGGGCTGGTCGGCGGCGCGGTGGTCGGGCTGCTGCAGGCCTTCCCGCGCGAGCTGGTGCTGGTGGTGGCGGGGCTGGCGCTGCTGGGCACCATCGCCGGTGGCCTCGCGGTGGCGCTGCAGCACGAGGCGCACCGCGACGCGGCCGCGCTGACCTTCCTGGTGACGCTGTCGGGCGTGACGCTGGCCGGCATCGGCTCGGCCTTCTGGGGCGTGGTCGCCGGCAGCGTGGCATTGCTGGTGCAACACTACCGCTCCCGCCGCTGACCCGTGAGCCCGCCGTGAAGCTGTTGTTCGTCGCCGACCCGCTGGAGCAGTTCAAGCCCTACAAGGACTCCACTTTCGCCATGATGCGCGAGGCCGCGGCGCGCGGCCACGGCCTGTGGGCCTGCGAGCCGGCGCACCTGAACTGGCAGCGCGGCGCGCCGGTGCGTGCGGCGGTGCGCGAGCTGCGGCTCACCGGCGCGCTGGACGACTGGGTCGATGCCACCGACGCGCAGCCGCGCGCGCTGGCCGAGTTCGACGCGGTGCTGATGCGCAAGGACCCGCCCTTCGACAGCGAGTACTTCTACGCCACGCACCTGCTGCAGCGCGCCGAAGCCGAGGGCGCGCGCGTGTTCAACTCGCCGCAGGCCTTGCGCGACCATCCGGAAAAGCTCGCGATCATGGAGTTCCCGCAGTACATCGGGCCGACGCTGGTGACGCGCTCGGCCGACGACATCCGCGAGTTCCACGCCCGCCACCGCGACGTGGTACTGAAGCCGCTGGACGGCATGGGCGGCATGGGCATCTTCCGCGTCGGCCCCGACGGGCTGAATCTGGGCAGCATCACCGAGACGCTCAATCGTCAAGGCACGGTGACGATCATGGTGCAGCAGTACCTGAGCGAGATCGCCGCGGGCGACAAGCGCGTGCTGGTGATCGGCGGCGAGCCGGTGCCCTACAGCCTGGCGCGCATCCCGCAGGGCAGCGAGATCCGCGGCAACCTGGCCGCTGGCGGCAAGGGCGTGGCCATGCCCTTGAGCGAACGCGACCGCGAGATCGCCGTGGGCATCGCCGCCCAGCTCGCCCCGCGCGGCCTGCTGCTGATGGGCATCGACGTGATCGGCGAGTGCCTCACCGAGATCAACGTCACCAGCCCGACCTGCTTCCAGGAGATCACGCAGCA
>CALBTN010000369.1 GCA_937967345.1 uncultured Rubrivivax sp.
CGGTGATCCCGCTGGGCCAGGCGCTGCTGGCGCTGGGCCTGCTGAGCCCGGCGCAACTGCAGCGCGCGCTGCAGCGGCTGGACGGCACGACGCCGCTGGGCGAAACGCTGGTCGAAGCCGGGCTGGTGTCGCGCACCGACCTGCAGACCGCGCTGGCGCACAAGATGGGCTATCCGCTGGTCGACCTGCAGCGCTTCCCGATCGACCCGATGGTGCTCGCGCGCTTGCCGCGGCCCCTGGCCATCGCCCACCGCATGCTGCCGCTGTTGCTGGACGGGCAGCGCCTGGTGGTCGCGGTCGACCGCCCCGGGCGCGTGCTGAAGCTGCGCGAGAACGCCGGCGCGGCGACACTGGACACCGTGCCGGTGCTCGCGCTCAAGGCGCAGATCCTGCTCGCGTGGAACCGCCTGGGCGACGGCTGGAACCTGAACCCGTCGGAGCGCGTGAGCTTCGCCGCCAGCACCTACTGAGCCCCACCCGGGCGGCGCTACGCCTGCACGCACGCAGGCCGGGCCAAGCAGCGGCGGGGCTGCGGCGCACGGCACCGCTGGGCAGCGAAGTTGCGGGCCCTAGAATCGCCGCGCGCATGGCCGATGTGCCGCCGCCGCACCCGGCGCGACGCATCGCCCGAGCGCGCTGCGCCAAGTCGCGCCCGATCGGCCAGACGCCGATCCGCGGCCCGACCTACCCCCACGACCCCACGAGAGGAGCCCCATGCTGCAAGGCCGCACCGCCATCGTCACCGGATCGACCCAGGGTATCGGCCTGGCCATCGCCAAGGCGCTGGCGCAGGCCGGCGCGCAGGTGGTGGTGCACGGCATCGAGGACGTCAGCCGCGGCGGCGCGATCGCGGCCCAGTTGCCCACGCGCAGCGCCTACCTGCAAGCCGACCTGACGCGCGCCGGCGAGGCCGCCACGCTGGTCGACGCCGCCAGCCGCGCGCTCGGCCCGATCGACATCGTCGTCAACAACGCCGGCATCCAGCACACCTGCCCGATCGAAAGCTTCGACACCGCGCGCTGGGACGCGATCATCGCGGTCAACCTGTCGGCGGCCTTCCACACCATGAAGGCCGCGGTGCCGGGCATGCGCGAGCGCGGCTGGGGCCGCATCGTCAACATCGCGTCGGTGCACGGCCTGGTGGCCTCGGTGAACAAGGCCGCCTACCTGGCCGCCAAGCACGGGCTGGTCGGGCTGTCGAAGGGCGTCGCGCTCGAGACCGCGCCCGACGGCATCACCGTCAACTGCATCTGCCCGGGCTGGACCGACACGCCGCTGATCCAGCCGCAGATCGACGCGCGCGCCGCGGCGGTGGGCGGCGACCGCGCGGCCGGCGTGCGCGAACTGCTGCGCGAGAAGCAGCCCAACCTGACGCTGCTGCCGCCGGCGCGCATCGGCGATGTCGCCGTGTTCCTGTGCGGCCCGGCGGCGGCGGGCATCACCGGCATCGCGCTGCCGGTGGACGGCGGCTGGACCGCGCAGTAGCGTGCCGCCGGCAGGCCGTGCGCCGATGCCAGCCGCTCCGCGACCGGGCCCGGTGACTTGATCCTGCTCGACCCGCTGGCGCGCCCGGTCATCGGCCACCGCGGCAACCGCGCGCATGCGCCGGAAAACACCGTCGAGTCCTTTCTCGAAGCGCTCGCGCTGGGTGCCGACGCGCTGGAGTTCGACCTGCAGTTGTCGCGCGATGGCCGGCTGGTGGTGTTTCACGATGCCACGCTCGAGCGCACCACCGACGGCCGCGGCGCGGTGGCGCAACACACGCTGGCCGAACTGCAGCGCCTGGACGCCGGCGCGAAGTTCAGCCGCGACGGCGGCCGCAGTTTCCCGTGGCGCGGCCGCGGCGTGCGCATCAGCAGCTTCGACGAGGTCATCGACGCGCTGCCGCGCGCGCTGCCGTGCATCGTCGAGCTGAAGACGCCGGCCGGCGTCGAGCCGCTGCGCCAGGCGGTGCGCCGCCATGCGCTCCAGCCGCGCGTGATCGTCGCCGGCTTCGATGCACGCTGCACGCGCCCGCTGCGCGGCGCCGGCTTTGCGCTGGGCGCGTGCACGCGCGACGTCGCCGCCTTGCTGCCGGCGGCGCTGCTGCGCTTGCGCGCCGCGCCGCGCCAGGTGCAGGCGCTGTGCATCCCGCCGCGCTGGCACGGCTTGCCGGTGCCGATCGCGGCATTGGCACGCACGCTGCGCGGCAGCGGCACGGTGATCCATGTCTGGACCATCAACGACCCGGCCGAAGCCGCGCGGCTGTGGGCGGCCGGCGTGCAGGGGATCATCAGCGACGACCCGGCCACGATGCTGCGCGAGCGAGATCGCGGCAGCGCGAGCCCACCGCAGCCGAAGCTGTAGTCGCGCCCGCGCGCTGCGGCCGCCGCAGCCGGACCTGATGCGCGTTGTTCGTGAGCAGCCCGAAGCATCGGCAGGATCGCCGCCGTCAGTCCGAGCTTTGCGGTCCGTCGCCGACAGCAGCATCACGCCGCCGTCGCTGGTCATGCTGCCACCGTCGAAGCGGCCTTCGACCTTGCGCCGACCCACGCGGCCGCAGTCGATCACCGCCACTTCAACTCACCCTGTCCGGTACGGCTTGGATCCGGCATTGCGCGCCTGCTCATCAGGCCTCAGAGCCTGTGAAGCTTTCGATTTCCGCTGACCGGCATGCCGGTTGCGGC
>CALBTN010000370.1 GCA_937967345.1 uncultured Rubrivivax sp.
CCTGGCCGGCCACGGTGTCGTTCAGCGCCGGGCCGGCGCCGCGGTACGGGATGTGGGTGATGAAGGTGCCCGACAGGTTCTTGAACAGCTCGGTCTGCAAGTGGCCGATGCTGCCGGTGCCGGCGCTGGCGAAGCTGAACTTGCCGGGGTTGGCTTTGAGCAGCGCGATGAAACTCTTGTAGTCCTTGGCCGGGAAGCTGGGGTGCACCGCGATGATGTTGGGCGTGGCCGCGATGTTGACGACCGGCGTGAAGTCGACCAGCGGGTTGTAGCCGATCTTCGGGTTGATCGCCGGGTTGGCGGCGGTGGTCGACACCGTGGCCACGCCCAGCGCGTAGCCGTCCGGGGCGGCCTTGATCATCTCCAGCGCACCGATCGAGCCGCCGCCGCCGGCCTTGTTCTCGACCAGCACCTGCTGGCCCAGCTCCTTGCCCAGCCCGGGCGCGACCACGCGCGCGATGATGTCGGTCGTGCCGCCGGGGGCGAAGGGCACGATCAGCCGGATCGGCTTGGTCGGCCAGGCCTGCGCCAGCACCAGCGCCGGCGCCAGGGCCAGCGCGGCGAATGCCGTCTTCACGGGGGTCGAGAACATATCGGGCTCCGCGGAGGGTGGGGGTAGGCCGCGCATTTTGGCAAAGCGGCCGTGCCGCGCTGTTCAGGGTTGTCGCCGGGGCGGCGCGGCCGCCAAGCGCCGCCGCGGCAGGCGCTGGCACACTGCCGCGCATGCTCGATGCGCTGCTGCTGTTGCCCGACTTCCTGCTGATCTTCGTCGGCTTCGCGCTGTGCCGCGGCACGGCGCTGAATCGCGAGGTCTGGGACGGCATCGAGCGGCTGGTGTACTACGTGCTGTTCCCGGTGCTGCTGTTCAACTCGATCCTGAAGTCGCCGCTGCAGTTGCAGACCACGCTGACGCTGGGACTGAGCGGCCTGGCCGTGGTCGGCAGCGGCGTGCTGCTGGCGCTGGCGCTGCGGCTGCTGCCGGGCATCGACGCGCGGCTGCATGCGTCGGGCGCGCAGACCGCGTACCGCTTCAACTCGTTCATCGTGCTGGCGCTGGCCGAGCGGCTGGCTGGCGCGCCCGGCCTGGCCTGGGCGGCGATGCTGATCGCGCTGTGCGTGCCGCTGTGCAACGTGGCGGCGGTGTGGCCGCTGGCGCGGCACGGCGGGCAGCACACGCTGCGCGAGATCGCGCGCAACCCGCTGATCCTGAGCACGCTGGCCGGCTTTGCCGCCAACCTGGCCGGGCTGCGCTTTCCCGACGCGATGGCCACCGCGCTGCAGCGCATCGGCGTGGCCGCGCTGCCGCTGGGCCTGATGGCGGTGGGCGCGGGGCTGAAGCTCGGCGGCCTGAAGCACGCGCCCGGCCTGGTCGGCGCGCTGCTGACGATCCGCCACGCGCTGCTGCCGGCGCTGGCGCTGGCGCTGTGCGCGGCGCTGCCGCTGCCGCCGGCCCAAGGCGCGGTGCTGATGGCCTTTGCCGCGGTGCCGACCGCCTCGTCGGCCTACGTGCTGGCGGCGCGCATGGGCGGCGAAGCGGGCTTCGTCGCCGGGCTGGTCACGGTGTCGACGCTGCTGGGCGCGCTCAGCCTGCCGCTTTGGCTGACGCTGCACGACTCGCTGCCCGCGCGTTGAGTCTGATTGTCTGAAGCCTGCCGCAGCGCCCATTCGATGTGCTCGGCCAGCAGCGCGCTGGCGCCGTCCAGGCGCTCGCGCAGCGCGCGTTTGATCGCCTCATCAGCTTGCGCGCGCAGCGCATTGCCCAGCGCTACCGCCAGGTTGCGTTGCCAGCGCGCATGGCCGATGCGCCGGATCGGGCTGCCTTCGGTGCGGTGCAGGAACTCGGCCTCGTCCCAGGCCCACAGCTGCAGCAGCGTGGCGCCGTCCAGCGGCGCGCGCGCGTCGAAGTCCGGCAGCGTCGAGCGCTGCGCGTACTTGTTC
>CALBTN010000371.1 GCA_937967345.1 uncultured Rubrivivax sp.
CATCGAAAGCTCGGGGTTGCGCCAGACGATGATGTTGATGTTGTCGCCCGGGCCGATGATGTAGTTGTAGTCGTCGGTCGACGCCGACGCCGGCGCAGGCGGAAAGTCGCCGGTGGTCGAGCAGCCGGCCAGCACCCCCAGCGCGCCGAACCCGGCGCAAAGCGTCAGCCATCGCAATGCACGCGCCCACACGCCGGCGGTTGTCTTCATGTCGGGGGTTTCCTTCCTTGGGTGGTGCGAGGCGCGAGGATCGCGGCGCTTCGTCGGCATGTTGCGCGCAGCCCATTGCGCGGCGGCGGCAATGATGGCATAGAGAAAACCCGCGTCGCAACGCACGGACGTGGGGGTCGCAGCGGGGCTGCAGGCAATAGCCAAAAACTGCACGGGCAAAGTGCCGCGTGACACCCCGGCCACGGGGCCGGGGCCCGAATGGTACCGGTGTTACAGATACACGCGCAGGATCAGCTGCACCGTGCCCTGCTGCGGCACCGCGTAATACACCGTGCCCGGCGCACCGGCAAACTGCTGCCACTGCAGCGCCAGCTCGGCACGTTGCCAGGCGTAACGCCCTTCCAGCCACAGCGTGCGGCTGGCGCTGTCCATGTCCTGGCGCAGGAAGCCCGACAGCTCGAAGCGCGGCACGAACAGGTCTTTCCAGCTGGCATAGGCAAACCATTGGCTGCGCGTGGGCAGATCCTGCAGCGCCTGCGCGGTGGCCAGCACCTGCTGCTGCACCGGCAGCGGCAGCAGGTGCCAGCGGTCGCCGCGCGGCGCGGCGCTGCTGTAGTCGGCCTCGGCGGTGAAGCTCAGGTTGAAGCCGGTGGTGTAGGTCAGCCCGAGCGCGGCGCGCTGCTGGTTTTCGTTGCCGGCCGGCTGCATCAAGGCCTGCGCCACCAGCGGCTTGCCGCGGCCGGCGGTGAACTCGCCAAACGCCACCACCGCGTCGCCGAGCAGGCCGGACAGGTTGAACCCCACTTGAGCCGGCTCGTCGTTGCCGCCGAAGGCCAGCAGCTGCGGTGTGAACTTGTCGCTCAGCTTCCAGCTGCCCGCCAGCAAGAAGCGGTTGCTGGGGTTGGTGGCGCCGGCGTTGAACGCGAAGGTGGAGGTCGAGACTTCCGGATGGCGCACCAGCTTGGGCGACACCGTGGCGGTCAGCGAGCCCTCGCTCCAAAGCTGCTGCGCCTGCAGCACCACCGTGCCCTGGCGGTTCTCGCGCAGCACCGCCGGGTCAGGGTCGACGATCGAGCGCAGGGCGTTGGCCTTGAACCAGTCGGTCGGATTGAAGCCCAGCGCCGCGCCGTTGCGCACGTTGACCCGGCCGAAGTCGACCATCTGGTGCGGGCTGTGCGTCCAGCTGACATAGGCTTCGCGCAGCGTGTTGACGTTGTCGCCCGGCGGCACGCCGTTGCTGTCGACCGCGTCGAACCGGTCGGAGAACACCACGCGCCACTGCGGCGCGATCTGGTGGTCGTAGCGGAAGTCGACCGAGCCGCGGTACAGACTGAAGTCGTTGTCGCCGCCGCTGCCGCGCAGCCGGCCGCGGCCGGCCGCGCCTTCGACGAACAGCCGCCACGGCCGCGCCGCCGGCGCGGCCGGCGCCTCGGCGGCCTCGCCCGCCTTGTCGGCCAGCGACAGCGCGTCCAGATCGTCGGGCGGATCGCCGGGTGCGGCGGTCGCGGCCAGCGCGGGCAAACACCATCCCAGCGCCGCCGCCAGCGCCCTTGTCGTCAATCGCATGTTCAACCCGGTTTGAAACGCGGCAGATAGTCGCGCTGCAGCCACGCGTCGGGCACCTCGCGCCAGGCATAGTCGCTGTAGCGCAGTACCGTCACCCACGACGGATCGAGCCCGTCGATGATCACCACCTCGGTCGGCCGCTCACGGCCCAGCTGCGGTTGGTACTTGCGGTAGTAGGCGGTCTTCAGCAGGTGGCCGCTTTCGGCATAGAAGCGCGCCTTGATCGGCCGCGACGTGGCCGCATCGACCCACATCTCGACACGGTGGTAGGTGACATCGGGCGAGACGGCAGACAGGCCCAGCTTGTAGGCGCGGCGGGTTTGCTTCTCGCCATCGGCGGTGTCTTCCTCGCCCAGCAGCTCGGCCTTGTAGTCCTTGGCCAGGTTGACCGTGACCACGTCGCCGTTGGAGGCCTGACCCAGCAGCCGCTGCTGCGGCGACAGGCGGATGCTGGCCTGGCTGGACGGGTCATAGAACCACAGGTCGTTGCCGTTCTTCAGCATCAGCTTGCCGGCGTCGCGCTCGGGGGCGACGAAGCGCAGCAGGGTTCGATACTGGCCGCTCTTGTCGTCGGCCTTGGAGTACACCGTCAGCGTGTTGGCGTCAGTTTGCTTGGCGTTGCGGTATTCGAGCAGCGAAACCGTCATCGAAAACGGCTTGGGCGGGTTGCGCACGGCGTCGCTGTCGGCGAGGATGGCCTGGGCGTCGGGTGCGGCCTGCGTCGCGATCGCCGACAGGAGCCACCAGGCTGCAGCGGCGGCACGCAGCGACTGGAAGACTTTGGCACGGTGGCCACGTCTAGACATGACGCAATGCCTCCACGATGTTCATGCGCGCCGCGCGCGCGGCTGGCAGCAAGGCCGACAGGCCGGCAACCACGATGAGCGCGATCGAGCTGGAAACCAGCATGCCCGGCTCGCCGGCGACGCTGACCGCCAAAGGTACGGGCTCGATGCGCCCCGGTGGCAGCCAGGTCAGATTCAACAGGTTGATGATCCAGGAGATCGCCAGCGCGCAGCCTGTGCCCAGCAATGCGGCCAGACCCCCGAGCATGAGGCCTTCGCTGACGAACATCGACCGGATGCCGCTGCGCCGTATGCCTATCGCGCGCAGGGTGCCGATCTCGGCGGTGCGCTCGACCACGGCCATGCTCATCGTGTTGGTCACCGTGAACAGCACCACCGCCCCCATCAATGTGGAAATGAAGCCGAAGATGGCCGCGAACATCGCCATCGTCTGGCCATAGAACGGATTCAGGGTTTCGTAGTCGAGCACAGCCAGCGGTTCATCCTTCAATGTCGTGCGCAGCAGCTCCTCGAGTCGCGCCCTCGCCGCCGGAATCTGCGCGGTGTGCTCGAGCTGCAGCAAGATCGCGGTGACCTGCGGCGGTGCCGAGCCGAAGATCAGCTTTTGTGCCTGCGATAGATGCAGCGCGACGTAAACGTCATCGAGCTCCTTGATGCCCTGGTACTCGGCGGCGAGAACGCTGACCGCGGCAACGTTGGGCGCCCCACCAGCCTTCGCGGCGAGGATCTCGATCCGCGGCCGCGATGCGTCCACCGGCGCGGAACCCGCCGGCTTGCTGGCCACTGCCAAGTCCGCGAGCTCCGCTGGCAGGTCCGAGCCTGGCGTCGGCACCTTGGCGGATTCGCCGGCGCAGCCGGCGAGCTTCAACGCCGAACACAGCTGCAACACGCGCGCGACGCCGGTTCCGATGACCGCGGTGTCCGGTGGCGTCCCAGACAGCGACAGATCTTGCGAAATGATGCGCTGGCCGTAGTCGTTCCAGGCGCGCAACCGATTCTGGTCGTCGACGACCACCCCGCTAACGAACACCGTGCGCGACACCCCGGCCGCGGAGTTGCCCGCAATGCCGCCGAACTGCAGGGTGGGCGTCACCACCGTCAGCATCGGTGCGAGCACCGGGTCATGCTTGATCAGATCGATCAACTGCTCGTAGCGCGCGATCCCGAACGCTTCTGGATTGCCGCTGCCCAGTTGGTAGTAGTCCTTGTGCTGGATCTGCAGGTGGCCGGTGCGCGTGACAAAGTCAGTTTGCATGCCATAGGTCAGATCCTTGATGTAGCCGCCGAACAGCAGCACCGCGGTCAGCCCCAGCACCATCGCGATCAGCGTCATCAACGAGCGCCGGCGGTTGCGCAGCAGATTGCGCCACGCCAACGAAAGCGTTCTCACGCGCGGCCCGTTCCGCCGTCCTGGCGACGCTCGATCGACGTGATCCGGCCGTCCTCGATGAAGACCGCATCGTCCGCCGCCTCCAGGATCTTGCTGTCGTGCGACGAGAACACGAACGAAACCTGCTGCTGCTGCTGCATGGAGCGCATCAGCGCAATGATCTCGTTGCCTGTTTCACGATCCAGGTTGGCCGTCGGCTCATCGGCCAGCACGAGTTGCGGATGCCTGGCCAATGCGCGCGCGATCGCCACGCGCTGACGCTGACCGCCTGACAGCTGGCCAGGCCGCTTCTGGGCATGTGCCGCCAGGCCAACCTGGTCCAGCAGCCAGCCGACGCGCTCTTTGCGTTTGTGCGGCTCCATGCCGGCAAGCACGAGCGGGTACTCCACGTTCTCGTAGGCGCTCAGCACCGCCAGCAGGTTGAAGTTCTGGAACACGAAACCGAGTTGTTTGGCGCGGAAGTCCGAAAGCGCGTCGTCGTCCAACTCTTGTACCGGCTTGCCTGCGACCATAATCGTTCCGCGATCCGGTCGATCGATGCAGCCGATCAGGTTCAGCAAAGTGGTCTTGCCGCTGCCCGAGGGCCCAGAAATGACGGTGAAACGATTCGGCAGAATCACGAGGTCGATGCCAGTCAACGCCGGCACGTCGACCGCACCCAGCCTGTAGCTCTTCGAGATTCCCTTCAGCACCACGGGATGCAGAACATTGCGCGCGCGCTTGCCCGCGATCGGATCAGGCGCTGGCATGGAACTCGCTTCGAGGCATGCCGCGGCCAATGCTGACGCGCCATGCGCAAACACACGAAAGTGCCCGACATCCGAACATGCGGCGAATGCTACCCTGCGCAGCTTGGTCCCACGTACGCCCTGCGCGCCCGGCCGTGACGCCTGCCCGCTACCACTGCACAAGCTTGTGCCCCGCTGATCCCGCCCTAGATGACTGACGCCTTCGCGTACGACCGCGCCTTTGCGCGGAACATTGGCTGGCTGACCCCCGACGAGCAGCGCACGCTGCGCGGCAAGACGGTTGCCATTGCAGGCATGGGCGGCGTCGGCGGCGTGCACCTGCTGACGCTGGCGCGGCTGGGCATCGGCGCGTTCCGCATTGCCGACTTCGACCGCTTCGATATCGCCAACTTCAACCGCCAGGTCGGCGCCACCGTCTCGACGCTGGGCCTGGAGAAGGCGACGGTGCTGGCCGCGATGGCCAAGGACATCAACCCGGAGCTGGACATCCAGGTGTTCAGTCAGGGTGTCGATGCGTCAGACCCGTCGAACTTCCTGCGCGGCGCGGACCTGTATATCGACGGGCTGGACTTCTTTGCCTTCGCCGCGCGTCAGGCGACCTTCGCCGCCTGCGCCGCCGCCGGCATCCCCGCCGTGACGGCGGCGCCACTGGGCATGGGCAGTGCGTTGCTCACGTTCATGCCCGGAAAGATGAGCTTCGACGAGTACTTCCTCTGGGGCGACCTGCCCGACGACGAAAAGGCGCTGCGCTTCATGGTGGGCTTGGCGCCCGCCGGCCTGCACCGCCCGTACCTGGTCGAGCCCACGGCGGTCAACCTGGCCGAACGGCGCGGCCCGTCGACCTTCATGGCCTGTCAACTTTGCGCTGGGATTGCCGCCACCGAGGCGCTGAAGATCTTGCTCAGGCGCGGCAAGGTGCTGGCCGCGCCGCACGGACTGCAGTTCGATGCGTACCGCAACAAGCTCGTGCGCACCTGGCGTCCGGGCGGCAACAACCACCCGCTGCAACGACTGGTGCTGATGGTGGCGCGACGGCAGTTTCTGCGCATGAAATCCCAAGCGCCGGCATGAACGACGTTCTGCGGCAGATCCTCGACCTGGCCCGCTGGGCACCCAGCGGCGACAACACGCAGCCGTGGCGCTTCGAGATCGTCGATGCGCTCAGCCTGGTGGTGCATGGCCACGACACCCGCGACCATTGCGTCTACGACCTGGACGGCCGGCCGAGCCAGATCTCGCTGGGGGCGCTGCTGGAGACGATGTCCGTCGCCGCCAGCGCGCACGGCTTGGCGATGCAGGCGGTGCGGCGCGCCGCGCTGCCGGATTCCACCCCGACCTTCGATGTCCAGTTCGTGCGCCGTGACGGCATCGAGCCCAGCGCGCTGCTGGGCAGCATCACCGAGCGCAGCGTGCAGCGGCGTGCCATGAGCACGCGGGCGCTGACAACACAGCAAAAGGCGCTGCTCGAAGCTGCCGCGGGCGCCGGCTACCGCATCCAGTGGCTCGAGGGTTTCGGCAACCGCTGGCGCGCGGCGCGGCTGATGTTCGCCAACGCCAAGCTGCGCCTGACCATGCCCGAGGCCTACCGCGTGCACCGCGACATCATCCAGTGGGATGCGCAGTTCAGCCAGGAGCGCGTGCCCGACCAGGCCCTGGGCGTCGATCGGGTCACGCTGCGGGTGATGCGGCACGTGATGGCCGACTGGGGTCGTGTCGATTTTTTTAACAGGTACCTGGCCGGCACCTGGGCGCCGCGCATCCAGATGGACCTGCTGCCGAGCCTGGCTTGCGGCGCCCACTTCGTCATCAAGGCGGTGGACGAGCCGGCAACGATCGACCATTTCGTCGACGCCGGCCGGGCCGTGCAGCGCGTGTGGCTGACCGCCACGCGGCTCGGCCTGTTCCAGCAGCCGGAGATGACGCCGCTGATCTTCGCGTCGTATGTGCGCAACGGCACGCCGTTTACCCGCGTGGCCGCGCTGGCGGACGAAGCACGGCAACTGGCCGCGCGCACGCGCGAGCTGATCGGCGCCGACCTGCATCACGCGGTCTGGATGGGCCGCCTCGGCGCCGGCCCGGCGCCGCGG
>CALBTN010000372.1 GCA_937967345.1 uncultured Rubrivivax sp.
GGCCGACTGCGTGCTGCTGGCCGGCGTGCCCTGCGACTTCCGGCTCGACTACGGCAAGCACGTGCGCCGCAGCGCGACGCTGATCGCGGCCAACCGCAGCAGCCGCGACGCGCGCTTGAACCGCAGCCCCGAGGTGGCCGCGATCGGCGACGCCGGTGGCTTCATCCGCGCACTGGCCGACAAGCTGGACGCCCCCGGCGCGGCCTGGGCCGGCTGGTGCGACACGCTGCGCCAGCGCGACGCCGAGCGCGAGGCCGAGATCGATGCGCAGGCGGCGGTGGCCGGCGAGCACGTCAACCCGCTGGCGCTGTTCCGTGCGCTGGAGGCCGAGGCCGGCGACGACGCCGTCTTCGTCGCCGACGGCGGCGACTTCGTCGCCACCGCCAGCTACGTGCTGCACCCGCGCACGCCGTTGAGCTGGCTCGACCCGGGTGCTTTCGGCACGCTGGGCGTCGGCGCCGGCTTCGCGCTGGGCGCGACCAGCGCGCGCCCGGGCAGCGAGGTCTGGATCGTCTGGGGCGACGGCGCCTGCGGCTGGGGTCTGGTCGAGTTCGACTCGTTCGTGCGCCAGCGTATTCCGGTCATCGCCATCGTCGGCAACGACGCCGGCTGGACGCAGATCGCGCGCGAGCAGGTCAAGATGCTGCACGACGACGTCGCCACCGTGCTGGCGCGAACCGACTACCACCGCGTGGCAGCCGGCTTCGGCGCCGAGGGGTTGCTGGTGCAACACGCGCACGAACTGCGCCCGGCGCTGGCGCAGGCACGCGCGCTGGCGCGTCAGGGCAAGGCGGTGCTGGTCAACGTGTGGCTCGACAAGACCGAGTTCCGCGAAGGGTCGTTGTCGATGTAGGGCCAAGCAGCGTCAGCAGCGGCGTTCGAGCCCGTATCCGCCAACCAGCCTGGGCCGGCTCAGAGTCGGTGAAGTCGCCCGGCGCGTCCGAGCGGGTGCCCCGAACGGTGCCGGTTCGGCCGCAAAGCGCCGCCGCAGCTCGGGCACCGCGAGCATTGGCAACGGCGAGCGGCGCCGCTTGGGGTGCTCGAGCGGGCGTGGCCGAACGCTTCACAGACTCCCAGATCAGCGCCACGGCCACCTTCCCGCACGCGGCCGCCTTGGTCGCCCGTCTTGCCATGCGGCGGAGGCGGTCGGGCCAGAACGCGTGCCCGGCAAGACCCCGGATGGCCACCAGCGCTGCAGCCACCGCGTGCGGCGGTCCGGGCGCGGCCAGCCTCCGAGCACGGGGCAGCTCACACAGGAGCTTGGTCGGTGACGAACCCCTGCAGGCCGCTCAACAAGCCGCGCGCGCTCGCAGTCCACGCGCCAGCGCAGCAAGCGCTGGTCGCGGGATCGGTCAAGGGCCGCATCATCATGCTGCCCGGTGCCGCACAGTCGACAGCCAGGCCCGCACCGCGGTTGCACCGTGTCACTGGCGCGGCCATCCACTGCTGGCAGACTCGGCCCATGCGCAAAGCCTTGCTCTGGCTGTCGGCCGCCGCGGTGGCCTTGCTCGCCGCCGCGGGGCTGGCGCTCGCGCTCGCGCTGCAGCGCTCGCCCAGCGTGCCACAGCGCGACGAGGTCTCCACCGCCGACATCGACCGCGCGGTGGCGCTGCTGCGCCAGCACGATCCGCGCCGCCTGCCCTACGGCCAGCTGCGCGTGTTGGCGCTCAGCGAGCGCGACGCCGACCTGCTGGTGCTGCACGCCGCACGGCGCTGGCTGGGTGCGCGCACGCAGCTGCAGTTGCGGCCCGGCCGGCTGCAACTGCAGGCGAGCGTGCCGGCGCCGTACGGGCGCTGGCTCAACCTGCAGCTGGGGCTGCGCCAGACCGACGCGCTGCCGACGATCGAGCACCTGCAGATCGGCCGCCTGCCATTGCCGGCCGCGCTGGCGCTGCCAGCGCTGCGCGCGCTGGCCCAGCGCCGCGGCGTGCAAGCCGACGCGCTGTTGGCACTGCGGCCGATCGAACGCGTGAGCCTGGCGCAGGATCACATGCTGCTTGGCTACCGCATCGAGCCCGACACCGCGGCGCGGCTGCGCGCCGCGCTGGTCGCCCCCGAAGAGCAGCAGCGGCTGCGCGCGTACCACGACCATCTTGCCGCGCTGACGCAGCGCCTGGACGCGCAATCGGTGTCGCTGGCGCAGTTGATGCCGCCGCTGTTCAGCCTGGCCGCCGAACGCAGCGCCGGCGGCGACGCCGCGGCGGAGAACCGCGCCGCGCTGCGGGTGCTGGCCTTCTTCGCCAACCAGCGGCCGCTGGGCCAGATGCTGCCGGCCGCGTACGACTGGCCGCGCGTGCAGCCGATGATCGTCACGCTGCGCCAGCGCCAGGACCTGGCGCTGCACTTCCTGGTGTCGGCCGTGGTCGCCGCCGAGGCCGGCACGCCGCTGGCCGACGCGGTCGGGCTGTGGAAGGAGCTGGCCGACGCACGCGACGGCGGCAGCGGCTTCAGCTTCGACGATCTGGCCGCCGACCGCGCCGGCACCCGGCTGGGCGAGTTGGCGGTGCACGACGCGGCGCGGCTGCAAGCGCGCATCGCCGCCGGCGTGGACGATGGCGGGCTGATGCCGCCGATCACCGGCCTTGCGGCGCAGCTCAGCCAGAAACAGTTCGCCGCGCGCTACGGCAGCGTCGGCAGCGCCGCCTACAACCGCGTGCTGGCCGACATCGACGCGCGGGTGCAGGCGCTGCCGGTGCTGCAGTGAACCCGGCGCGGCGGCGGCGCAGGGCTCAAGCGTGCAGCGCCTGCCACGCCAGCAGCGCGCCGATCAGCACCGGCTGGTGCAGCATGTAAAAGCTCAGCGGCCAGCGGCCGAGCAGCGCCAGCGGCCGCGCCGGCGCGGCCAGTGCACCACTCAGCCAGGCCGGCCGCGCGCGCAGCAGCCATTGCCCCGCCGCCAGGCCGAGCAGCAGCACGCCCAGCCACGGCAGCAGCGGCACGAAGTCCTCGGTCACCGGCTTGCGCGTGACCAGGCCGACCCAGTTGGTCCAGCGCGAGTCGAACCCCGGGTGCTGCACGAAAACCGGCAACGCGATGCACAGCGCGCCCAGCGGCCAAAGCCAGGTGCGCAGCGGCGCGGCCAGCCGTCCCAGCACCAGCATCACGGCGATGCCGTGCAGCACGCCGAAGCTGATCCAGCTCTTGGGAAACATCCACACCGAGCCCAGGCTGACCAGCACCGCGCAGCCGGCGATCTGCGCCCAGCGGCGCCAAAAGCGCGGCCAGCCCTGGCCCTGGTGCAGCGCCAGCGCCAGCGACAGCCCGGCAACGAACAGGAACAAGCTGACGATGCCACTGCGCTGCAGCGTCCACAGCGGGTCGGTGTAGAAGTTGTGCCGCGGCCGCAGCCAGCCGAAGTGGTTCAGGTCGAAGGCGAAGTGAAACAGCGCCATCCACGCCATCGCCAGGCCGCGCAACGCGTCCAGGCGGTCCAGGCGCGGGGCACCGGGCGGACGGTGGCGTGAGGGCATGGGTCGAGATTCGGGCAAAGCAGCCGCGATGCTACCGAGCGCGGCTTAACATCCGCCGCCATGACCACCAGCCACCCCAAGCCGCGGCGCAGCGCCGCCGAGCAGCTCGAGTTCGGCCAGGCAATGACCGAGCTGTGGGAGCACCGCATCAGCTTCAACAAGCTGCTGGGCCTGAAGGTGCTGTCGATGGACCCCGCCGACGTTCGGGTGCGGCTGGACATGCGCCCCGAACTGGTCGGCCACTACCTGTACGGGCGGCTGCATGGCGGCGTGATCAGCGCGTCGCTCGACGCACTGGGCGGCATGGCGTTGATGGTGGCGCTGGGCGAAAAGCACTGCGATGAGAGCGCCAACCAGGTGATGCACCGCTTCGGCCGCATGGGCACGATCGACCTGCGGGTGGACTTCCTGCGCCAGGGCGTCGGCAGCCACTTCATCGGCCAGGCCGAGGTCACGCGGCTGGGCGGGCGCATCGGCTCGACGCAGATGCGCATGTGCAACGACCAGGGCACGCTGATCGCCACCGGCGCCGCGTCCTTCGTCGTGGCCTGACCCCGTCACGCCGCTGCGTGTGCGCGGGCCGGGCGGCAGGCGCGGGCGACCCAGGCCAGCCATGCACGCGCCCGACGCGCAGAGCGGCCACCCCAACCGTGTTTCCTAGAATGCGGCGACGCCCTTGCACAAGAGCATCCGAACCCCACGCCCCCCGGCAGGACATGGTGAGTCGAGCTGTCATGACGCTGCGGCTGCGCACCCCCACCGAACCGCAGCGGCGCCGCCGCGCGGTGCTGCCCGCACTGCTGATCACGCTGGCCGTCGCGGCGCTGGGCGTCGCGGCACCGGCCGCCCTGGCGCACGAGTCGGAGCAGTACACGCTGCCCGCCGGCCGCGACTTCGCCGACCTGGGGCCACGCCTGTCGCAACAGTTCCTGAGCGCGATCGGCAACGCCGTCAGTGCGACCAATGCCGCGATCGATGCCGCGTTGGCCGCGGGCGAGCGGCCCGAGCAGCTGCAAACGCTGCAGTCGGCCGACCACGTGGCACAGCAGGTGTGGGCATGGCTGTTCGCCGCGTTCCCGACCAACGAGCTGCTGGACCTGGGGCTGCTCAGCGCCGACACGCGCGCGCAGTACCCGGGGCTGCTGACGATGTACCGGCCGGTGGAGTCGATCTACGACGACCCGCTGCTGCTGCTCGACCTGAGCAAACCGGTGCGCACGCTGTTCCGCGCCGGCACCATCAGCGCCGCAGGCGTGCTCTTCGGCACCGACAAGGTCATTCATTTCATCAACGTCGGGCGCATCTACCACGGGCACTACCTCGAAGCGCTGGGCCGCGGCCTGAGCGCGGCGCAGGCGACGCAGCACGCGGTGCAGGCCACCAACAAGAACCCGCTGCTGTCGGAGGACGGCGTGCTCGGCTTGCTCAGCACCGGCATCCGCTCCAACGCCGACCTGGCGGCCAACTTCGCGGGGCTGAGCTTCTATCGCAACCTGACCGAGCCGGTGCAGCTGGGCGGCGCGATGCTGCCGCCGATGTTGCAGCGTGACGGCGCTCACTGGCGCGTCACCGTGCGTGACGACGCCACGGTGTTCAGCCGCTTCGTCACGCCGCACTGGAACGAGGTGCTCAACCCGAACAGCTACCTCGGCTACGTCGGCCGGCGTGTGCGCGAGATCATCGCCACCCGCTGCGGCGACGTCGCCGACTGGTACCGCGACGGCCGTGGCCGCCCGCTGGGCAGCGCATGGTTCGCTGCGCGGCAGCGCGAACTGGCCACCCTGGACGGCCAGCCCTACGGCCACCAGCTGCCGGCCGACCACCCGGTCGGTGTGGCCGATATCTGCCGCAACGCTGGCGGCAACAGCGCCGCCGCGCGCGCCGATGCGGCGCTGCGGTGGGGCGGCGCGCTGCCTGCCGCACAAGGGCCCAAGCTGCAACGCAGCGCGCTGTGGCGCGCGGCCGCGGCAGGACGCAACGAGGAGGTCGAGCGCCTGACCGCCGCTGACGCCGCGCTGGATCAAGCCGACATCGACGGCGACACGCCGCTGCTGGCGGCGCTGCGCCAAGGCCAGCTGCAAGCCGCCAGCCTGCTGATCGCGCGCGGTGCCGACGCCGGCCGGCCCGCGGCCCACGGCGTAACGCCGCTGCTGCTGGCCGCCTCGGGCGGGCATGCCGCGCTGGCCGAGCAACTGCTGCAGGCCGGTGCCGACCCGAACGCGCGCGACCGCTTCGGCCGCACCGCGCTGCAAGAAGCCGCACGCCGCGGCGACCTGAGCGTGGCCGCGGTGCTGCTGCGCCACGGCGCCGACGCCACGCTGGCCAGCAACGCCGGCACCGACGCGCTGCAGTGGGCGCAGTACGCCGGCCACGACGATCTGCTGGCCGCGTTGCGCGCGTCGCCGGCGGCGGCGGGCAAGTCGGCCCCACGCGCCAGGCAGGCCCAGACCAAGGCCGGCGGCGCCGATGCCGCCGCCGCGCCGCCGCCGTTGCACTGAGCGCCTGTGAAGCATTGCGCCGCACCCGCCGTGCCGCAGCGCCTCACCCGAGGCGTCGCCGCCGCGCTGACGCTGGCCACGCTGCTGCTGCCCGGCTGCGCGACGCGCGCGCCTCGGGTCGCCGCCGGCGCGCCCGGCGGTGCCCAGGCCGGCACCGTCGTGCCGCCGCCCGTCGCGCTGAGCGATGCACGGGCGCGGCAGCTCATCGCGCAGTGGCAACGCCAGCTCGGGCAGTACCTGCAGCACGCCGGCGGCGGCGATCCGACAGTGCTGGCGCAGCTGCCGCTGCAGCGCGCCACCGGCACCTTGCGGCCGGCTCGCATCACCTTTGGCGCACTCGACCTCGAAGCCGGCGCGGCCGAACGCGACGGCTTCGACGTGCAAGCGCTGCTGCTCGAGGCCGCGCCCGGCGCCGCTGCGCAGCCTTACGTCTTCGTTGTCGGCACGGTCCAGCGCGACCGCTACCGTCCGTTGGCGCTGGTCGACATTCGGCTGGTGGCCCTCACCGCACGCCAAGGCCAGCTCGACTGGACGGTAGGCGCGGCCGACGCGCAGGCGCTGGCGCGCTACCGCGCCCACGGCGACGCCGACGCGCCGCTGCGCTTTCCGGCCGACCAGGACCGCTTCGCGCTCATCGCCTGCGGCGCACGCTGGTGCGCTGACGAAAGCACCAGCGGCGCGCACTGGCGGCTGGATGCCGGCACGCCAGCGCCAGCCGACGCGCAGTAACGCTTCGGCGCCGATCACGCCGGTCGAATTCATCGACCGCCGGTGCGCTCGGCACCAGCGGGCATGACCCGCTGCGCCGCGAGCGCTGCGCCAGCGCACGCCGCTGGGGGTACTGAGCCTGATCAGCATCATCACCGTGTTCGGCACGCCCACCGACATCGCCCTGTCGGAGCTGGCGCTGGAGACCTTCTTCCCTGCCGACGAGGACACGGCCGCGGCACTGCGCCAGCGGGCCAGCGCCGCACAAACCGTCGGGTAGCATCGCGGCGCTTGCGCGGCCGCGGCGGCCGTGCCCCCCGATGGAGTCGCGAATGCAGGTGCTGTGCCTGGACATGGAAGGCGTGCTGGTGCCCGAGATCTGGATCGAGTTCTCCAAGCGCACCGGCATCAAAGAGTTCTCGCGCACCACGCGCGACGAGCCCGACTACGACAAGCTGATGCGCTTTCGCCTGGCGCTGCTGGACCAGCACGGCCTGAAGCTGCCCGACATCCAGCAGGTCATCGACGGCATGGGCCCGCTGCCCGGCGCACGCGAGTTCCTCGACGAGATGCGCACGCGCTACCAGGTGGTGATCCTGTCGGACACCTTCTACGAATTCGCCGACCCGCTGATGCGTCAGCTGGGCCGCCCGACGCTGTTCTGCCACCGCTTGCTCACCGACGGCGACGGTCGCGTGCGCGACTACAAGCTGCGTCAGCCCGATCAGAAGCGCCGTGCGGTCGAGGCGCTGAAGGGCCTGAACTTCCGCGTCATGGCGGCGGGCGATTCGTACAACGACACCGGCATGCTGCTGGCCGCCGACGCCGGCTTCTTCATCCACGCGCCGCCGGCGATCGCGGCGCAGTTTCCGCAGTTCCCGCAGACGCACGACTATGGCGAGCTGAAAGCCGCGGTCGACGCGTCGGCCGCCGGCTGACGCGCCCGCGCAAGCTCAGGCCGGCGCGATGTCCTCGTGGATGCACAGAACGTTGCCCTCGGTGTCCTTGAACCACGCCGCCTTCTCGGCGCCGAGCACGCAGACGTGATCCACCGTCTTCAACCCGGGAAAGTCGTAGTCCTCGAACACCACGCCGCTGCCTTTCAAGGCCTTGATCGCGGCGGCAATGTCAGGCACGCGAAAACTGATCGCGGTGTGGTCGGCCTTGGTGCCCTCGGGCTTGGGGAACAGCGCCAGCGTGCTGCCACCCACCGCGTAGACGAACTTGCCGTCGGGCTTGAAGCCACCGGGCTTCAGCCCCAGGCAGCCTTCGTAGAACCTGCGGGCGCGGTCGATGTCCTTGACCGGCAGCATCGTGGTGACAGCGCTGTCGAACAGCATGGGCGCTCCTTTCGCGCGCTGCGGCCCGGCCGCGCCGGGTGCACAGCGCAGACCCGCAGCTTATGCCTGTGGCGCGCGGGCCGCCTGCCGATCGTCAAGCGGGATCGTGCATGAGCTCAGCGATCGCGCGCGAGCTGATCGCCGCCGCGCACGCACTGTCGCGCGACCTGGCCGCGCTGCGCTTCGCGCCGCCGGTGGCGCATGTCTACGACCCGCTGCAGTACGCGTTCGCCCCCTACCAAGCCTACGTCGAACGCTTTGGCGCCACGCACAAGCGCATCGTACTGCTGGGCATGAACCCGGGGCCCTTCGGCATGATGCAGACCGGCGTGCCCTTCGGCGAAGTCGCCGCGGTGCGCGACTGGATGGGCATCCGCGCGCCGGTCAAACGACCGGCCCACCAGCACCCGAAGCGGCCGATCGAAGGCTTCGATTGCGCGCGCTCCGAGGTCAGCGGGCGGCGCCTGTGGGGCTGGGCGGCGCTGCGCTTCGGCAGCGCCGAGACCTTCTTCGCCGAGCGCTTCGTGCTGAACTACTGCCCGCTGGTGTTCCTGGCCGACACCGGCCGCAACCTCACCCCCGACAAGCTGCCCGCGTCCGAGCGCCGCGCGGTGCACGAAGCCTGCGACCGGCATCTGGCCGCCGCTTTGCGGGTGCTGCAGCCGCAATGGGCCATCGGCATCGGCGGTTTCGCCGAACGCTGCCTGCGCGCGATGCTCGAAGGCGATGCGGTCGATGGTGCGCTGGCGCGGCGCATCCAGGTGGCGCAGATCCTGCACCCCAGCCCGGCCAGCCCGGCGGCCAACCGTGGCTGGGCCGAGGCGGTCGACCAAAAGCTCGCGGCGCTTGGCCTGCGGCCCTGAGCCTTGAAGGCGGCCGGCTCAGCGTGCCGGCACGACCTGGCCGACCATGCGCGGCAACACGTCGTGCTGCGTGTGGCCACGATGCCGCAACGCCATCGCCACGTGGCCGCAGACCAGAGCCAGCAGCACCCAGCCGAGCTCGCCATGCCAGTTGCTGCCCAGGTCGACCAGCCACTGGATCTTCTGGCTGGCGTCGAAGCCCGCAAACACCGGCAAGCCCAGCGGCGAAAAAGCGCGGCCCGAGCCGTATTGGCGCAACAGCCCGATCAGCGGGATCACCACCATCAGCACGTGCAGCGCCAGGTGGCCCCAGCGCGCCAGCGCACTGACCGCGCTCGGGCGGCGGCGCGCGTTGAGCAGCGCCCAGGCGCCGCGCACCAGCACCATCACCATCAGCAGGCTGCCCAGGTGCTTGTGCATCGGCCACAGCAGGGTGTCGAGCGCCGAATCCTCGGCCAGCCCATGCGCGATGGCGGAACTGAACATCAGGCCGAAGCCCAGCGCGATGATCCAGTGCAGAGCGCGACTGACGGTGCCGTAGCCGGTAGGGGAATCAGGGTTTGTCATGGTTGTTGCCGCAACGGAGTACTGTTAATCAAATTATCCCGTTCAACCATGGCGGTACTGCATCCGGCGTGTTAAGCGCTTGTAAAGCCGCCTCACCCAGCACTGGGTCGGCGCTCAGCGGCGGTGCCCCTACAAGTTGACGATGCCCCGAATGAACGCGCGCTTGTGCTCCTACAAGGCGTCGAACTCGCTCTCGTCGACTCGGCCCTCGCGAACCAAGCGCCCGAAGACGAACAGAAGCTGCGAGTACCGATAGTCGTACTTCTGCTGGAACTCGCGTTCGGCGCGCTCGAGATCGAAGCGAAGGCGCCACAGGTCTTCGAGGCTTTGGGCGGCAGCGGCCTTCGCCTTGAACCCGGCCAGCAGTTCAGCGGCCTCTTGCGCTGCGGCCCGCTCGAAGAGGGCGCGCGCGAGCTGCTTTCCAGAAAGCATGCTGCGGGAGCGCCTGCGGACGGACAAGGGCCTTGCTTGGGCGCTGCCCGAGCAGACCATGCACCAAGGAGCCGTCACCGGCCACGGTTCAACAGCGAGCGGGACAACGCCGGTGTTCGGGGCCGGATGTGATGGGCTAACCGGTCAGGGGCGCGGGCCGCTGAATTCACAACCTGCCCATTGCCCGTTCGCGCTTGCCCGGACCCTTCGCTGGCCAGCACGCCATCACCGCACCATGTGCCGGTCGCCACTTTGAGCCGCCTCACCCCAGCGCCCGCCGCGCGTTGTGGAACATGCGCCGCCACGGGCTCGGCGCCGACACGTCGCCGCCGCACCAGCTCATCTGCACATTGCGGATCACCCGCTCCGGGTGCGGCATCAGCACGGTGAAACGGCCGTCGGCGGTGGTCACCGCGGTCAGGCCCTCGGGGCTGCCGTTGGGGTTGGCCGGGTAGGCCTCGGTGGGCCGGCCGGCCGAGTCGACGAAGCGCATCGCGCGCTGCACCGCGGCGGCATCGCCGCGCTGCGAGAAGTCGGCAAGGCCCTCGCCGTGCGCCACCGCGATCGGCAGGCGGCTGCCGGCCATGCCGGTGAAGAACAGGCTCGGGCTGTCCAGCACCTCCACCATCGACAGCCTTGCCTCGAACTGCTCGCTCCTGTTGCGCGTGAACTTGGGCCAGGCCTGGGCGCCGGGGATGATCGGGCTCAACGCGGCCATCATCTGGCAGCCGTTGCACACGCCCAGCGCCAGCGTGTCGGCGCGGTTGAAGAAGGCGGCGAACTGTTCGGCGAGTCGGGGGTTGAACAGGATCGAGCGCGCCCAGCCCTCGCCCGCGCCCAGCGTGTCGCCGTAAGAGAAGCCGCCGCAGGCGACGAAGGCCTGGAACATGTCCAGCCGCGCGCGGCCGCTGTGCAGGTCGCTCATGTGCACGTCATGGGCGTCGAAGCCGGCCTGCGCCATCGCCCAGCTCATCTCGACATGGCTGTTGACGCCCTGCTCGCGCAGGATCGCCACCTTGGGCCGCGTCTTCAGCAGCGCCGGGGCCTGCAGCGGGTCGAAGCTCAGCTGCAGCTGCAGCCCGGTGTCGTCGTCGGCGCCGGCCGCGGCGTGTTCGGCATCGGCGCACTCGGGGTGGTCGCGCAGCCGTGCGATGCGCCAGCTCACCTCGTCCCAGGCCTGCTGCAGCGTGCGCAGCGGCGCGCTGAATACCGCCTTGGCGTCGCGCCAGACCTCGACCACTCGCTTGGGGTTGGTCTTGCCGATGGCATGGCTGTGCCGCCCCAGGCCGTGGCGGCGCAGCGTGGCGAAGACCGCGTCGCGCTGCGCACGCGGCACCTGCAGCACCACGCCCAGCTCCTCGTTGAACAGCGCGCGCAGCGTGATCTCGTTGCGCCGTTCGCCGATCTGCGTGGCCCAGTTCTTCGAGTCGCCGTATTCGGCGCGGCTGTCGGCGATGCCGTCGCTTTCGGTGACCAGCAGGTCGACGTTCAGGCTCACGCCGCGCTGGCCGGCGAAGGCCATCTCGCACACGCAGGCCCACAGCCCGCCGTCGCTGCGGTCGTGGTAGGCCAGCAGATGGCCGGCGGCGCGCAACTCGTGCAGCGCCGCGGCCAGCGCCTTCAGCAGATCCGGCTCGTCCAGGTCGGGCACCTCGTCGCCGAAGGCCCCCAGCACCTGCGCCAGCATCGAGCCGCCCAGGCGCATGCGCCCGCGCCCCAGGTCGACCAGGATCAGCGCGTCGTCCTGTGGCTGCAGCTGCGGCGTCAGCGTGCCGCGCACGTCGTCCAGCGTGGCAAAGGCGCTGACGATCAGCGACACCGGCGCGGTGACCGTGTGCTCGACCATGCTCTCAGACGCATTGGCCGGCGAGCGCTCGGCCGCTCCGAAGCCGCCGGCCGCCCCCTCGGGGGGCGGTGCCGGTACCCCGGCACCAGGGGCACCAGTTCTCCAGCGCGTGCGCATCGACAGCGAATCCTTGCCCACCGGCACGCCGATGCCAAGCGCCGGGCACAGCTCCAGGGCGACCGCCTTGACGGTGTCGTACAGCGCCGCGTCCTCGCCGGGTTCGCCGCAGGCGGCCATCCAGTTGCAGCTGAGCTTGATGCGGTCGAGTGCCACCGGCGCGGCCAGCAGGTTGGTGATGGCCTCGCCCACCGCCATGCGGCCCGAGGCGGGAGCGTCCAGCGCGGCCAGCGGCGTGCGCTCGCCCATCGCCATCGCCTCGCCGCGAAGGCCGACGAAATCCGCCAACGTCACCGCGCAATCGGCCACCGGCACCTGCCACGGTCCGACCATCGGGTCGCGGTGGCTCAAGCCGCCGACCGTGCGGTCGCCGATGGTGATCAGAAAGCGCTTCGAGGCCACGGTCGGGTGGCGCAGCACGTCGAAGACCACCTGCTCCAGCTTCACGCCGGTCAGGTCCAGCGCCGGCTCCTGGCGCACCACCCGCGCCACGTCGCGCTGCATCTTCGGAGGCTTGCCGAGCAGCACCTCCATCGGCATGTCGATCACGCGCTCGCCGCCGGGGCCGTCTTCGAGCACCAGCTGGCGCTCGTCGCCGACCACGCCGACCACGGCAAAGGGGCAGCGCTCGCGCTCGGCCATCGCCTGGAACAGCGGCAGGCTGTCCGGCGACACCGCCAGCACGTAGCGCTCCTGGCTTTCGTTGCACCAGATCTCCTTCGGCGCGAGACCGCTTTCTTCCAGCGGCACACGCCGCAAGTCGAAGGTCGCGCCGCGCCCGGCGCCGTCCACCAGCTCGGGAAAGGCGTTGCTGATGCCGCCGGCGCCGACGTCGTGGATCGCCAGGATGGGGTTGAGCTCACCGAGCGCTGAAGCGTGGTTGATGACCTCCTGCGCGCGGCGCTGCATCTCGGGGTTGCCGCGCTGCACGCTGTCGAAGTCCAGCGCCGCGGTGTTGCTGCCGGCGGCCATCGAACTTGCGGCGCCGCCACCCATGCCGATGCGCATGCCCGGGCCGCCAAGCTGGATCAGCAGCGTGCCGGCGCCGAAGGGCAGCTTGTGCGTCTGCTCGGCGCTGATCGCGCCCAGGCCGCCGGCGATCATGATCGGCTTGTGGTAGCCGCGCATCACGCCGGCCACCGGCTGCTCGAAGACGCGGAAGTAGCCGCCGAGATTCGGCCGGCCGAACTCGTTGTTGAAGGCGGCGCCGCCCAGCGGGCCTTCGATCATGATCTGCAGCGCGCTGGCGATGTGCCCGGGTTTGCCGATGGGGTTGCGCTCCCACGGCTCGTCGGTGTCGCTCAGATGCAAGTTCGATACCGAAAAGCCGGTCAGCCCGGCCTTCGGTTTCGCACCGCGGCCGGTCGCGCCTTCGTCGCGGATCTCGCCACCGGCGCCGGTGGAGGCGCCCGGAAACGGCGAGATCGCGGTCGGGTGGTTGTGCGTCTCCACCTTCATCAG
The DNA here is from genome assembly GCA_937967345.1 of uncultured Rubrivivax sp. Taxonomy (GTDB): domain Bacteria; phylum Pseudomonadota; class Gammaproteobacteria; order Burkholderiales; family Burkholderiaceae_C; genus Rubrivivax. The sequence continues at coordinate 13,303 of CALBTN010000372.1, forward strand.
CACGTGCGCGACCTCGTCGCGCGCGCTGTAGACCGGCGCGTTGGTGTAACCCTGCGGCGCCCAGCGCTGCACCGGCCCGCCTTGCATCACCGCGGCGTTGTCGTGGTAGGCGACCACGGTGTGCTGCGG
>CALBTN010000373.1 GCA_937967345.1 uncultured Rubrivivax sp.
TCACGCCGAAGGCGGTAGCGGCTTCGGCGCTCATCGCGCCCGCGGTCCACAGCCGCTCGATGCCGCGCTCGGCGGCATAGGCGCCGACCTCGGCATGAAACGCCGGCCCCTGGTCGCCGACCTCGCCCATGTCGCCCAGCAGCAGCCAGCGCGGGCCGTCGAGCGTGGCCAGCACATCGATCGCCGCGCGCACCGAATCGGGGTTGGCGTTGTAGCTGTCGTCGACCAGCGTCAGCACTTGCTCGCCGCGCTGCAACCGGTGCAGCCGCGAGCGGCCCTTGACCGGCTCGAAGGCCTGCAGTCCCTGCACCACCATCGGCAGCGGCACCCCCACCGCCAGCGCGGCGGCGGTGGCGGCCAACGCGTTCTTCACGTTGTGCAGCCCGGCCATGCGCAGCAGCGCGCGCGCCTCGCCGTCGCGCGTGTGCAGCTGCAGCGCCCAGTGGTCTGCCTGCCATTGCAGATCGGCGCGCACGTCGGCCTTGCCCTGCAGCGCGAAGGTGCAGGCGGCGCGCTCGCCGGCCATCTGGCGCCACAGCGGCGCGAAATCGTCGTCGGCCGGAAACACCGCGATGCCGTCGGGCGGCAGCGCCTGCAGCACCGCGCCGTTCTCGCGCGCCGCGGCTTCGACCGTGGCCATGAACTCCTGATGCTCGCGCTGCGCGTTGTTCACCAGGCCCACCGTGGGAGCGGCGATGCGCGCCAGCAGTTCGATCTCGCCGGGGTGGTTCATGCCCAGCTCGACCACGCCGAGACGGTGCGACTCGCGCAGCCGCAGCAGCGTCAGCGGCAAGCCGATGTGGTTGTTCAGGTTGCCAGCGGTGGCGAAGGCAGCCTCACCCACGGCGGCGCGCAGGATCGAGGCGATCATCTGCGTCACCGTGGTCTTGCCGTTGCTGCCGGCCACCGCGATCAGCGGCAGCGTGAAGCGCAGGCGCCAGGCGGCGGCCAGCTGCTGCAGCGCGGCCAGCGCATCGGCCACCAGCAGCCCCGGCAGGCCTGCCTCGGCCAGGCCGCGTTCGGCCAGCGCGGCAGCCGCGCCGGCCGCTCGCGCCTGCGGCAGGAAGTCGTGCGCGTCGAAGCGCTCGCCCTGCAAGGCGACGAACAGGTCGCCGGCTGCCAGGCTGCGCGTGTCGCTGTGCACGCGCGCGAAAGCCACGCTGGCGTCGCCGACCAGCGCACTGCCCGGCAGCAGCGCTTGCGCCTGGGCCAGCGTCAGCATCATGGCTGCAGCCCCGCGCGCCGCGCCAACGCCGCGCGCGCCTCGTCGACGTCGGCCAGCGCGTGCTTCACGCCGGCGATCTCCTGCGTGCGCTCGTGGCCCTTGCCGGCGAGCAGCACCACGTCGGCGCTGGCGGCTTCGGCGATCGCATAGGCGATGGCCTCGCACCGGTCCTCGATGACGTCGACCTCGTCGTGGCCGGTGATGCCGGCCAGGATCTGCGCGAGGATGAATCCCGGCGCCTCGTCGCGCGGGTTGTCGTCGGTCAGCACCACGCGATCGGCCTGGCGGTAGGCGATCGCGCCCATCTGCGGGCGCTTGAGCGCGTCGCGGTTGCCGCCGCAGCCGAACACGCACCACAGCCGCCCGCCGCGCTGGCGCGCCAGCGGCCGCAGCGTGCGCAGCGCCTTGTCCAGCGCGTCGGGGCTGTGCGCGTAGTCGACCACCACCTCGGGCAGATCGGGCAGATCGGGCAGATCAGGCCGACCGGCCGGGCTCGGCGCGCTCGGGTACACGCGCTGCATGCGTCCCGGCACCGGCGTCAGTTGCTCGGCGGCGCGCAGCGCCGCGGCCAGCGGCGTGCCCAGCGCGCGCAGCGCGCCGATCACCAGCAGCAGGTTGGTGGCGTTGAACTCGCCGATCAGCCCGCTGCGCAGGCTGTGCGGCGCGGCCGCCTCTTGCAGCTCGCCCTGCGGCGCCGTCTCGTGCAGTTCGAAGGCCAGCCCGCGCGCGTCGTGGCGCAGCGCGCTGGCGCGCAGCCGTGCCGGCTGGCGCAGCGACACGGTCCAAAGCTGCAGCCCCGCCACCGACGCCAGCGTCTCGGCCAGTTGCGCGCCGTGGGCATCGTCGATGTTGACCACCGCCGCCTTCAGTCCGGGCCAGGAAAACAGCGCGCGCTTGGCGTTCCAGTACGCGGCCAGGTCGCCGTGGTAGTCGAGATGGTCCTGCGTCAGGTTGGTGAACAACGCGACCTCGATGCGCGTGCCGGCCAGGCGGCGCTCGTGCAGGCCGATCGACGAGGCCTCGATCGCACAGGCGGCAAAGCCATCGGCGGCGAAGTCGTGCAGCGCCTGCTGCAACTGCACCGCGTCGGGCGTGGTCAGGCCGCCGCCGTGCAAATCGCCACCGGGCGTGCCGATGCCCAGCGTGCCGATCAGCCCGCAGCGCCGGCCCAGCCCGCCGAGCGCCTGCGCGATCCACCAGGCGGTGGAGGTCTTGCCGTTGGTGCCGGTGGCGGCGACCACCTGCAGCCGCTCGCTGGGCCGTCCGAGAAACTCGTGCGCGACCACGCCGGCCAGCTGCTTCAGGTGCGGCAGCGACGCGATGCGCTCGTCGTCGAAGCCGAACGCGGCCAGATGGTGGTCGTCGACCAGGCAGGCGCTGGCGCCGGCTTGCAGCGCCTGCGCAACGAAGCGGCGTGCGTCGTGCGCGTAGCCGGGCCAGGCGAGAAAGCCGTCGCCCGCGCGCAGCTGGCGGTGGTCGGTGCGCAGCCGGCCGCGCACGCGCGCGCCCAGCCACTGCGCGGCGGCCTGGGCGTGCGGCAGGGGCAGTGGGCTCATGCCAGCACCCCCAGGCCTGCGGCCTGCCCCGCCGAACGGGGGCATTCGCACTTGGGGCGGCCCGGCGTGCTCATTGGAAGCTCTCGCGCTCGGCGGCAACGGCCTTGTCGGCCATGATCTGCGGTGTAACTTCCAGATCGGGCGGCACGTTCAGCAGCCGCAACGTTTGCTGCACCACCTGGCTGAACACCGGCGCGGCGACCGCGCCGCCGTAGTACACGCCCTTGCTCGGCTCGTCGATCATCACCGCGACGACGATGCGCGGCTGGTCGATCGGCGCCATGCCGACGAACCACGAGCGGTACTTGTTGGCCGCGTACGAGCGCCCCTCCTGCTTGTGCGCGGTGCCGGTCTTGCCGCCGACCGAATAACCCTGGGTCTGCGCCAGCGGCGCGGTGCCGCCGGGGCCGGCGGCCAGCTGCAGCATCTCGCGCACCGCGCGCGCGGTGTCCGGCGACAGCACGCGCGTGCCCGGCGGCGGCTGGTCGAGCTTCAGGATCGACGACGGCAGCATCTGGCCGTCGTGCGCCAGCACGCTGTAGGCGCGCGCCAGTTGGAACAGCGACACCGACAGGCCGTAGCCGTAGCTCATGGTCGCCTGCTCGATCGGCTTCCAGCTCTTGTAGGGGCGCAGCCGCCCGGTGACCGCGCCCGGAAAGTCGATCTGCGGCTTCTGGCCAAGGCCGACCTGGGTGTACAGCTCCCACATCTCGCGTGCCGGGATCTGCATCGCCATCTTGACGGTGCCCACGTTGCTCGACTTCTGGATCACCTGGGTGACGCTGAGCATGCCGTGCGGGTGCGCGTCGCGGATCGTGCGCCCGCTGATGCTGATGCTGCCCGGCGCGGTCTGGATCATCGTCTGCGGCGTGACGCGCTTGGTCTGCAGCGCCAGCGCGGCGATGAACGGCTTCATCGTCGAGCCGGGCTCGAAGGTGTCGGTCAGCGCGCGGTTGCGCAGCTGCGCGCCCGACAGCCGCGCGCGGTTGCCGGGGTCGTAGCTCGGGTAGTTGGCCAGCGCCAGCACCTCGCCGGTGTGCACGTCCAGCACCACCACGCTGCCGGCCTTGGCGTTGTGCTCGGCCACCGCATCGCGCACACGCTGGTAGGCGAAGAACTGCACCTTGGAGTCGATCGCCAGCGTGATGTCGCGCCCGTTGACCGCGTCGGCCGGCTCGCCGCGATCCTCGAT
>CALBTN010000374.1 GCA_937967345.1 uncultured Rubrivivax sp.
TCATCAACTTCTTCCCCGAAGAGCGCCGCCAGCAGCTGCTGATGGACCTGTCGCTGAACCTGAAGGCGCTGGTGTCGCAGCGGCTGCTGCCGCACCAGGAGGGCAAGGGCCGCATCGCGGCGGTGGAGGTCATGCTGAACACGCCGCTGGTGGCCGACATGATCTTCAAGGGCGAGGTCGGCGACATCAAGGAGCTGATGAAGCGCAGCCGCGAGCTGGGCATGCAGACCTTCGACCAGGCGCTGTTCGACCTGTACGAGGCGCACCAGGTGACTTACGAGGACGCGCTGCGCAACGCCGACTCGGTGAACGACCTGCGGCTGCAGATCAAGCTGCACAGCCAGCGTGCGCGCAACCCGGATCTGGCCTCGGGCACCGAGCACCTGACGATCGTGTGAGCGGGCTGCGGCGCGCGGCGGCGCGGGCATACTGCGCTGCATGAGCAGCAAGACCTATGACCGCGTGCCGCCGCGCCGCGTCGCCTTCATCGGCCTGGGCGTGATGGGCTACCCGATGGCCGGCCATCTGGCGCGCGCCGGGCACGACGTCACCGTCTACAACCGCAGCGCCGCCAAGGCCGAGGCCTGGCAGGCGTTGTACGGCGGCCAGCGCGCCAGCACCCCGGCAGCGGCGGCCGCCGGCGCCGATTTCGTCTTCGCCTGCGTCGGCAACGACGACGACCTGCGCAGCGTGGTGCTCGGCGACGACGGCGCCCTGGCCGGCATGAAGCCGGGCGCGGTCTTCGTCGACCACACCACCACGTCGGCAGCGGTGGCGCGCGAGTTGCACGCCTTGGCCCTGGCGCGCGGCCTGCAGTTCGTCGACGCGCCGGTGTCTGGCGGCGAGGCCGGCGCGGTCAACGGCGTGCTCACGGTGATGTGCGGCGGCGATACCGCAGCCTTCGAGGCGATGCGCCCGCTGGCGCTGGCCTATGCACGCGCGGTCACGCGGGTCGGCGGCCCCGGCGCGGGCCAGCTGTGCAAGATGGTCAACCAGACCTGCATCGCCGGCATGGTGCAGGCCTTGGCCGAGGCCATCGTCTTCGGCGAGAAGGCGGGGCTGGACATGAAGCAGGTGCTCGGAGTCATCGGCCAGGGCGCGGCGCAGAGCTGGCAGATGGAGCAGCGCGGGCCGACCATGATCGAAGGCCGCTTCGACTTCGGCTTCGCGGTCGACTGGATGCGCAAGGACCTGGGCCTGGTGCTGGCCGAGGCGCGGCGCAACGGCGCACGGCTGCCGGTGACGGCGCTGGTCGACCAGTTCTACGGCGACCTGCAGCACTCGGGCGGCGGCCGGCTGGACAGCTCGAGCCTGATCCAGCGGCTGCGCGACTGAGCGCGCGACTGAGTGCGCGGCCGCGGCTGCCGCTGAAGGCAGCGGCGCTACTTGGCGGGTGCCGACGCGGCCGACGGCGGCGGCACCAGCATCGCCGCAGCCTCGGCCGGCGAGATGATCTCGAACACCTTGACCACCCGTTGCACGCCGCCGACGCCGCGCGCCACCTGCGCCGCGGTCATCGACTCGACCTCGGTGAGCCGGCCCATCAGGTAGACCACGCCGCGCTCGGTGACCACCTTCACCGACACCACCTGCAGCTCCTTGGCGTCGAAGATCGCGGCCTTGACCTTGCCGGTGATGATGGTGTCGTTGGCGCGCTGCGACAGCGTGGTGTTGGGCATCACCGCCAGCTCGTTGAGCACCAGGCGCACGTTGTCGACCTTGGTGATCAGGGTCTCGATCTTGCTGCGGTCGGCCTCGGTGGGCACCTCGCCGGTGAGCAGCACCACGCGGTTGTAGCTGGTGGCGTTGACATGGCCGCGTTGGCCGATGTTCTCGTCGATCACCACCGCCACGCGCAGCTCGATCGCCTGATCGTCGAGCTGCGTGCCCGAGCTGCGGCGGTCCATCGCCACCATCGTGCTGCCGGCCACCGCGCCGCCGGCCAGCACCACGCAGCCGCCCAGCGTGCCGAGCACGGCCGCCGTCAGCGCGCCGGCCGCCAGCCACCGCAACACACCCACCCGCTGCAAGCCTGAGTTGCTCATGCGCTGTCCTGTTCTCCCATCAATTGCACGTCGACCGCATCGCATAAGCAGTGCAGCACCAGAAGTTGCAGCTCGAGCACGCGCGCGGCGCGCTCGTGCGGTATCGCCAGCAGCACGTCGGTGTCCTTCAGCTTGGCCTGCGGCGCGGTCGTGGCCGACGCGCCCAGCAGCACCACGCTCATGTCGCGCGCGTGCGCGGCGGCTACGGCGGCGTCCAGCGCCGCATCGTTGGCCTGGCCGCCGATCAGCAGCAGCAGGTCGCCGCCCTGCCCCAGCGCCTGCACCTGTTTGGCAAAGACCTGCGCCGGACCCACCCGGGTGAGCAGCACGCTGTCGCTGGCCAGCGCGACCGACGCCAAGCCCGGCCGGTCGCGCTCGAAGCGGTCGACGAAGGCTGCGCTGAAGTGCTGTGCCAGGGCGGCGGCGCCGCCCGAGCCCCCCACCAGCAACTTGCCGCCGGAGGTGATGCAGCCGATCAGCGCCTGCGCGGCCTCGGCGATCGGCCGGCTCAGGCTTTCCGCGGCCTGGTATTGAAGGTCAGCGCTGTCGAAGAACTGCTGCTGGATGCGCTGTTCGAGCATGAGCATGGATCATATGACACCACCCCGGCGCGGCAGTTCAGCCGGCATCGAAGGCGCCCTTGACCCAGCAGATGCCCGCACCGTCGAGGCCGACCACGTCGAAGCGGCACGGCGGCTCACCCGGCAGCCGCTGCAGGTAGTGCTGCGCGGCGCGCACGATGCGCCGCTGCTTGGCCGCGGTCACGCTGGCGATCGCGCCGCCGTGGTCGGTGCCGGCGCGCGCGCGCACCTCGACGAACACCAGCGTGCCGTCGCGCTCGCGCAGGATCAGGTCGACCTCGGCGCCGCGCGCATGCGGACCCCCTGCCACCCGATAATTGCGCTGCACCAGCAGCAGGCCGTGGCGCTGCAGATGGGCCAGCGCCAACGCCTCGGCCGCGTCGCCGATGGCCTTGGTCGTGCGCCCGTTCCGCCCGATGCCGCCGCTGCCGCGGCCCCCCGCATTGAACATCGATCCCTCTACGCTGCAACGCGCGGCTGCCGCAGCAGCCGGCGCGCAACAGTATCCCGCAGCCGCGTTGTACGTCGTGGCCACGCCGATCGGCAACCTGGCCGATCTGACGCTGCGAGCGATCCACGTGCTCGGCTGCGTCGACGCGGTGGCCTGCGAGGACACCCGCGTGGCCGGCGCGCTGCTGCGACATCTGGGGCTGGACAAGCCATTGCTCGCGCTGCACGCGCACAACGAGCAGCAGGCCGCCGATCGGGTGCTGCAGCGGCTGGCCGACGGCCAGCGCGTGGCCTACGTCAGCGATGCCGGCACGCCGGCCGTTTCCGACCCCGGCGCGGCGCTGGTCGCGCGCGTGGCCGCGGCCGGGCATCGGGTGGTGCCGATTCCCGGCGCGAGCAGCGCGCTGGCCGCGCTCAGCGTGGCCGGGGATGCGGGCGCGACGGGCTTTGCCTTCGCCGGCTTCCTGAGTGCGCGCGGCAGCGCGCGCGACGCCGAGCTGCGGGCGTTGCTGCACGAGCAACGCACGCAGCTGCTGTTCGAGGCGCCGCACCGCATCGAAGCGCTGGCCGCCGAGTTGGCCGCGCTGGCGCCGCAGCGCAGGCTCACGCTGTGCCGCGAGCTGACCAAGCAGTTCGAGACCGTGCACACGCTGCCTGCCGCGGCACTGCCCGGCTGGCTGGCGGAAGATGCCAACCGCCGCCGCGGGGAGTTCGTGCTGGTGCTGCACGCGCCGCCGCGCGCCGGCGACAGCGACGCGCTGCCGGCCGCGGCGCTGCACACGCTGCGCGTGCTGCTGCGCGAGCTGCCGCTGAAGCAGGCGGTGCGCCTGGCGGCCGAAGCCAGCGCGGCACCGCGCAATGCGCTGTACCAGGCCGCGTTGCAGCTCAAGGCCGACGGCGGCGAGCCGGGCTGAGCGCGCCCGCGAAGCCGCGCCGCCCCTTGCACGGCGCCGCCGCGCACCCACTTCTAGAATGATTCGCGTCCCTTTCGCACCCCCTGGGCCCCACCGCCCGCTGCCACCGAGGAAGCCTTGCCCATGAACCGCCGCGAACCCACCATCGAACGCCTGGCCGTTGCCGAGCAGGTGTTGCTCGAGCCCTTCGGCCTGGACGAAGCGGCGCTGGCGCGCGCGCTGGCCACCATCGGCGAGCACCGCATCGACGACGCCGACCTGTACTTCCAGAGCACGCGCCACGAGGGCTGGAGCCTGGAAGAAGGCATCGTCAAGAGCGGCAGCTTCAGCATCGACCAAGGCGTGGGCGTGCGCGCGCTGGCCGGCGAGAAGACCGCTTTCGCCTACTCCGACGAGCTGTCCGAAGCCGCGCTGCTGGACGCCGCGCGCACCGTGCGCAGCATCGCGGCGGCCGGGCAGAACAAGCGGGTGAAGGTGGGCGCCGCGGCACGACACAGCGGCGGGCACACGCTGTACGCGCCCGCCGACCCGATCGCCACGCTGGACAGCGCGGCCAAGGTGGCGCTGCTCGAGCGCGTCGAGCGCATGGCGCGCGCCAAGGACCCGCGCATCGTGCAGGTGATGGCCGGGCTGGCCGCCGAGCACGAGGTGGTGCTGGTGGCACGCGCCGACGGCACCCGCGCCGCCGATGTGCGCCCACTGGTGCGGGTGTCGGTGACGGTGATCGCCGAACAGGATGGCCGCCGCGAAATGGGCACCGGCGGCGGCGGCGGCCGCTTCGGCCTGGGCTACTTCCAGGACGACGTGCTGAAGTCCTACGTCGACCAGGCGGTCAACGCCGCGCTGACCAACCTCGAAGCGCGCCCGGCGCCGGCCGGCGAGATGAGCGTGGTGCTCGGCCCCGGCTGGCCCGGCGTGCTGCTGCACGAGGCGGTCGGCCACGGCCTGGAAGGCGACTTCAACCGCAAGGGATCGAGCACCTTCGCCGGGCGCATCGGCCAGCGCGTGGCGGCCAAGGGCGTGACCGTGCTCGACGACGGCACGATCGCCGACCGCCGCGGCTCGCTCAACATCGACGACGAAGGCCACGCCACGCAGCGCAACGTGCTGATCGAAGACGGCATCCTGAAGGGCTACCTGCAGGACACGCTGAACGCGCGGCTGATGCGCGTCAAGCCCACCGGCAACGGCCGGCGCGAGAGCTACGCCCACGTGCCGATGCCGCGCATGACCAACACCTACATGCTGGCCGGCAAGCTGCCCAAGGAGGAGATCATCGCCAGCCTGAAGCGCGGCGTGTACGCCACCAACTTCGGCGGCGGCCAGGTCGACATCACCAGCGGCAAGTTCGTGTTCTCGGCCAGCGAGGCCTTCTGGGTCGAGAACGGCAAGATCCAGTACCCGGTGAAGGGCGCGACGCTGATCGGCAACGGCCCCGAGGCGATGACGCGCGTCAGCCTGATCGGCAACGACCTGCAGCTGGACACCGGCGTCGGCGTGTGCGGCAAGGACGGCCAGAGCGTGCCGGTGGGCGTGGGCCAGCCGACGCTGCGCATCGACCGACTGACGGTGGGCGGTACGGCGTAGGGACACAAACACGTGCCTGCGCACGTGTTTGTGCTCTACGCCGGCGAGGAGCTCTGCGACGAGCGGCGTGGGGACGCTGCAAGCCGGCGAGGAGCTCTGCGACGAGCGGCGCGCCGCCGCTGCTGACCGGCGAGCTCACCGCACGCAAGACGGCACGCCCGCAAACGCTGCGCTGATACCCGGGCAGCTGCGCAGGCAACGCTCGGCAGGGTTGCTGACCGGCCCGTACCTCGGCCTCAACCGGTCGATGACCGGCCGCTCAATGCGGCTTGCGCGGCCGCTTGAACGCGTCGGGGCGGATCACGTTGCCGTCACGCTGCGCCGCGCGGCGCGCACGGCGGATCAGCTCTTCGGCCTGTTCGGCGGCCTGCGCCGCCTGCGCTGCCTGCTGGCGCTGCGCGCGATCGCGTCCGCCACGACGCAGGCGCTGCCGTCCGGCATGCCAGGCACGCTGCCAGACGGCGTCGATGCGCTGGCGCTGCCGCGCCGGCAGCAGCATGCGCAGCAGCATCAGCAGGCACAGCCCGAGCACCACGCCCGCGACGATGGGCTCCAGCATGGCGGCGTCGCGCCTCAAACCGTGTCGCGCAGCCGGCGCAGCGCCACCGACAGCATCGCCAGGTCGGCCGACTTGGCTTCGGCCAGTTCGGCCAGCAGCCGCCGCGCGGCGCGCAGCGACTCGCCTTGCTCGGCCTCCCAGGCCTGCAGCATCGCCGCGGCGCTGCCCTCGCGCTGGCGCATCACCTGCAGCGCCAGATCTCGCTGCAGCTCGGCCAGCTCGTCGGCCAGCGCGCTGCGCGCCAGCGTGTCCCAGTAACCGTCGGACGGCAGCTGCTCGATCTGCTGCTGCACGCGCTGCAGGCCAAGGCTGGTGGCCAGCTCGCGGTGCACCGCGCCCACCTGCTGCAGCGGCAGTTGCGCGAACTCGGCGGTTTCGGCCACGTCCAGCGCCTCGGCCAGGGTGTCGCTGGCTGCCACCGCGTGCGCCAGCTCGGCCGGCACGCCAGCGGCCACCCAGTCGTCGGCCAGTGCCGATCCGCCCACTGAACCCGATGTCGTGGCCTGCGGCCGCGCGCGCTGCAGCGCCACCGCCGGGCTCAGCCGCTCGACCAGCGCCATCGCGCTTTGGCTGCGCCGGCGTGGATGCACCAGCCAGGTGGTCGCGCGCGTGCCCAGCGCGCGCAGGCGCTCGAACATCGCGCCTTGCACGCCGTCGGCCACGATGTTGTCCAGCGCCTCGATCTGCTTCCACAGCGCGGTCAGGCCGAACACCTCGCGCGCGACCAGCCAGGCACGCACGATCTGCGCCGGGGCGGCGCCGGTCATCTCGCCGAGGCGGTGCACGAAGGTCGGCCCGACCCGGTTGACCATGCGGTTGAGCACGTAGGTGGCGACGATCTCGCGCTTGAGCGGATGGCGCGCGATGTACGCGGCGAACTTCTCGCGCAGCAGCGCCGGGAAGTAGCGCGCCAGCACGGCGCCCAGCCACGGCTCGTCGGGCAGCTCGGACTCGAGCAGCGCATCGGCCAGCCACATCTTGCTGTAGGCCAGCAGCACCGCCAGCTCGGGGCTGGTCAGGCCCTGGCCGAGCGCCTTGCGCTGCGCGATCGACTCGTCGTCGGGCAGGAACTCGATCGCGCGGTCGAGCCGCCCGGCCTTTTCGAGAAAGCGCATGAAGCGCGCCTGGCGGTCCAGCAGCGCCGCGCCGTGGCGGTGCGTCAGCGAGATCACCTGCGGCTGGTGGTAGTTGTCGGCCAGCACCATCGCCGCGACCTCGTCGGTCATCTGCGGCAGCAGCGCGTTGCGCTGCTTTTCGGTCATCTCGCCGTCGGCCACCGCCAGGCCGAGCAGGATCTTGATGTTGACCTCGTGGTCGGAGGTGTCGACCCCGGCCGAGTTGTCGATGGCGTCGGTGTTGATGCGCACGCCGTTCAACGCGGCCTCGATCCGCCCGAGCTGGGTGCAGCCCAGGTTGCCGCCTTCGCCCACCACCTTGCAGCGCAGATCGGCGCCGTCGACGCGCAGTGCGTCGTTGGCGCGGTCGCCGACGTCGGCATGGCTTTGGCTGCGCGCCTTGACGTAGGTACCGATGCCGCCGTTGTAGAGCAGGTCGACCGGGGATTTCAGGATCGCGCTGAGCAACTCGGCCGGCGCCATGCGCGCGCCGCCGGCATCGGCCTCGATGCCCAGCGCGGCGCGCGCCTGCGGCGACAGCGGGATCGACTTCTCGCTGCGCGGCCACACGCCGCCGCCGGCCGAGATCAGCTTGGCGTCGTAGTCGGCCCACGACGAGCGCGGCAGCTTGAACAACCGCTCACGCTCGGCGAAGGACGCGGCGGCGTCAGGGTCGGGGTCGATGAAGACGTGGCGGTGGTCGAACGCCGCCACCAGGCGGATGTGATGCGACAGCAGCATGCCGTTGCCGAAGACGTCGCCCGACATATCGCCGATGCCCACCACGGTGAAGTCCTGGCGCTGGGTGTCGACCCCCAGCTCGCGGAAGTGGCGCTTGACGCTTTCCCAGGCGCCGCG
>CALBTN010000375.1 GCA_937967345.1 uncultured Rubrivivax sp.
CATGCCGTACAGCGCGGCGCGCAGCTCCTGGTGCAGCACGCCGCCGCAGCCGGGCGAGTGGTCGCGGTCGAGCACCAGCACGTCGGGCACGCCGTGCAGCGCGGCACGCAGCGCGGCCACGGGCAGCGGGCGGAACAGCCGCAGCTTGAGCAGCCCGACCGCCATACCGGCGTCGCGCATCGCGTCCACCGCCTCGCGCACCGTGCCGCACAGGCTGCCCATGGCGACGACGACGCAGCGCGCGCCGTCGCAGCGGTAGCGCTCGACCACGCCCCACGATCTGCCGGTGGCTTCGGCCCATTCGCGGTCGGCCTCGGCGGCCAGGGCGGCGACGCGGCCCATCGCCGCTTCGATGTCCTGGCGGTGGCGGTTGTACATGTCGGGGCTGACCACGTTGCCCCAGCCCGACGGCGCCGCGGTGTCCAGCCGCTGCACTGGCGCGAACGGCGGCAGGTAGGCGTCCACCCGATCCTGCGCCGGCAGGCTCACCGGCTCCAGCGCGTGCGACACGTAGAAGGCGTCGAGGTTGACCAGCGCCGGCAGCAGCACCTGCTCGGCGACGCGGAAGGCCTGGATCACGGTATCCAGCGCCTCCTGTGCCGACTCGACGTAGTACTGGATCCAGCCGGTGTCGCGCTGCGCCAGGCTGTCGGTCTGGTCGGGCCAGAAGGCCCAGGGCGAGGCCACCGTGCGGTTGACGTTGGCCATCACGATGGGCGCGCGCGCGCCGCTGGCATAGTGCAGCAGCTCGTGCATCAGCAGCAGGCCCTGCGAGGCGGTGGCGGTGAACACGCGCACGCCGGCCAGCGACGCCGGGATGCATGCCGACATCACCGAGTGCTCGGACTCGGGGGTCAGGATCTCGGCGTCGAACTCGCCCTCGGCCTGGAAGTCGGTGAGCAGCTCCAGCACCGGCGTTTGCGGTGTGATCGGGTACACCGGCACCACCTTGGGCCGCGCCAGCCGCGCGCCCCAGGCGACCGCGTGGTTGCCGGTGAGCAGCACCGGGGATTCGCTCGGGGTCATGGCTGTTGCTCCGGGTGTGCGCTGCGGCTTTGGGTGCGATGTGCGCGGCTCACTTGGCCTCCTCGAGCATCGTCATCGAGCCGGTCGGGCATTCCTCGACGCACAGGCCGCAGCCCTTGCAGTAGTCGGTGAGCACGGTGTAGCCGTCGCCCAGCCGCTGCACCGCCAGGTCGGGGCAGTAGGTGATGCAGTTGTCGCAGTGGGTGCAGGTGCCGCAGGAGTAGCAGCGCGCAGCCTCGGCCAGCGCTTGCTGGATGTCCAGCGCGAGCTGCACCTCGGCGCTGCCTTGCAGCCGCTGGTCCACGCTCAGCCGCGCCGATTCGGCGCGTGGCTGCGCCGGGTGGTAGTGCAGGTTGATGTCCTTCAGCGGCACCGTGGCGCCGATCTCGGCCGGTGGCGTCGACGCCGTGCCGGCGCGGGAGTTCAACGCGCGCTCGATCGCCAGCGCCGCGCGTTCGCCCATGCCGATGGCCACCGAGACGAAGCGGGCGTTGCTGGCCAGATCGCCGCCGGCCCACACGCCGGCGGCGCTGGTGGCACCGAAGCGGTCAGCCGCGGCGAGCTTGCCGTGGCTGTCGACCACCCCGGCCAGCGCTGCGAGCTCGGGGTCCTGGCCGATCGCGCTGACGATGGCATCGGCTTGAAGCTCGAAGCGCGAGCCTTCCAGCGGCGTGAGCTTGAACTCTCCGGCCCGCGCGCCGGGCTCGAAGCGCACGTGCTCGCACTGCAGCCGCAACGCGCCGTTGCCTTCGATGACAGCGCACAGCTGTGCGGCGTCGCGCAGCACGATGCCTTCTTCGCGTGCCTCGTCCAGTTCTTCGTGCTGCGCCGGCAGTTGGGCTTCGGCTTCGAGCGCGAGCATCGTCACCTCGTGGCCGGCGCGGCGTGCGCTGCGCGCGACGTCGAAGGCCGCACTGCCGCCGCCACCACGCGCCGCCCCAGCGGCGGCGGGCTGCCGGCGTTGGCACGCGCCAGGTAGTCGGCGCCGTCGAGCACCCGGCTGCTCGAATAGTCGAGCTGCGGCAGCCGCTTCGGCCGGCGCGCGCCATAGGCCAGGTAGACCGCATCGAACTGCGCGCGCAGCTCGCTCAGCGCCTCGGGCGTGGTGATCGGATGGTTGCAGTGCAGCTCGATGCCCAGCGCGAGCACGCGCGCGATCTCGGCGTCAAGCACCTCGCGCGACAGGCGGTAGCCGGGGATGCCATAACGCATCACGCCGCCGAGGTCGGCGCCGGCCTCGAACAGCGTGACCGCAAAGCCGCGGCGGCGCAGGTGGTAGGCCGCCGCCAGCCCCGACGGGCCGCCGCCGACCACGGCGACGCGCTCGGCGCGCGCCGCGAGCGCGGCACGCGCTTCGTGCTGCCAGCC
>CALBTN010000376.1 GCA_937967345.1 uncultured Rubrivivax sp.
GCATCAACTACTACGCGGTGAAGAAGGCGCGCGACGCCAACCTGCGCCACCGCCCGGTGGGGCTGGGCCTGATGGGCTTTCAGGACGCGCTGTACCAGCTGCGGCTGCCCTACGCCAGCGAGCAGGCGGTGGAATTCGCCGACCGCTCGATGGAAGCGGTGTGCTATCACGCCTACTGGGCCAGCACCGAGTTGGCGCAGGAGCGCGGCCGCTACAGCAGCTACCGCGGCAGCCTGTGGGATCGCGGCGTGCTGCCGCTGGATTCGCTGCAACTGCTGGCCGACGCGCGCGGCGGCGCAACGGGGCAGGAGCCCTGTGCCTCGCCTTACGTCGAGGTCGACCGCAGCCAGACCATGGACTGGGACGCGCTGCGCGCGCGCATCCAGGCCCACGGCATGCGCAACAGCAACTGCGTGGCGATCGCCCCCACCGCCACCATCAGCAACATCGTCGGCGTCGATGCGTCGATCGAGCCTTGCTTCGGCAACCTCGCGGTCAAGAGCAACCTGTCGGGCGAGTTCACCGTGATCAACGAGTACCTGGTGCGCGACCTGAAGCGCCTGGGGCTGTGGGACGAGGTGATGGTGATGGACCTGAAGCACTTCGACGGCTCGCTTGCCCGCATCGACCGCGTGCCCGACGAACTGAAGCGGCTGTACGCCACCGCCTTCGAGGTCGATGCGGCCTGGCTGGTCGAGGCCGCGGCGCGGCGGCAGAAGTGGATCGACCAGGCGCAGTCGCTGAACATCTACCTCGCCGGCGCGTCGGGCAAGAAGCTCGACGCGACCTACAAGCTGGCGTGGTTGCGCGGGTTGAAGACCACCTACTACCTGCGCACGCTGGGGGCCACGCACGCCGAGAAGTCGACGGTGCAGGCCGGCGCGTTGAACGCGGTGGCCGCGCACGGCTTCGCGGCATCGGCGCACGCGGCCGCGGATGCGCCGGCACCGGCCAGCGACATCAAGTTCTGCGCCATCGACAACCCCGACTGCGAGGCTTGTCAGTGACGCGCCGTGTTGGCATGTCGGGGTTGCGGCGAAGGCTCGTGTCGCGAAGCGGCGTGAAGCGCAGCGGCCGAAGCCATCAGCCCGATTGCGAAGCCTGTCAATGAAGCCAAACACGCCGCTGAGGCGATGCAACGCCGCGCTGCGGCGTCATCGCGATGCGCAGTGGCAACAAGACCTGTGCAAGCGTCACTGCGATGTCAAGTAGTGCTTTGTATTGGTACCCAACACTCACATAATCACGCGCCATAGGACGCCTATACAAATGCTGGTCTGGGAAGAACAAACCGCTGTCCCGTCGAAGCCTGCTCCACTGGTTGTCGAGCCCGCGCTGCAAACCGCGATCGCGCCGGCGTCCCACCCTTCAGCGGCACGCGCCGCAGGCCCTGCCGCTGCCATGGCCCGAGCGCCGCAGCCGCCATCGCTGCAACGCGTGGCCGCGGCCGACAAGCGCATCATCAACGGCAAGACCGACGTCAACCAGCTGGTGCCGTTCAAGTACAAGTGGGCCTGGGAGAAGTA
>CALBTN010000377.1 GCA_937967345.1 uncultured Rubrivivax sp.
TACGAGATTTCTGCCTGTCTCGTGGGCTCGGAGATGTGTATAAGAGACAGCCGTAGAAGAACGCGCCGAGAAAGATGAACGCGGCCGACGCGGCGTTGAGCACGGTGGCTGCGGCGCCCACCGCGGTGGCGAGCAGCGCGGCGATCACCCACAGCCAACGCGCGGTCGGCTGTAGCACGCCAGTGGCAAAGGCGCGGCCGCGGGTACGCGCCATCAGCCGGTCGCTTTCGGCCTCGACGAACTGGTTGAAGGCGCCGGCAGCGCCCGACGCCACCAGCACCGAAAGCGCCAGCACCAGCACCTGCGGCAGGCTCAGCGCCGGCCCGCCGGCGCTGGCCATGCCGGCCAGCGCGGTGATCATGATCAGCGTGCCGATGCGCAGCTTGAACAGGCCCAGCACCGTGCGCGCCGTGGCGACACCCGGCCGGGCTGAGGACTGCATCACGCTGCTGTTCATGGCTTTGGCTCCGACCCGTAGGCTAGCAACTCAGCTCAAGCCCCACAGCGTGGACAGGTACTTCCAGTTGATGAAGTAGTACAGGATGAAGGCCACCAAGAACACCATCGCCAGCACGAAGGTGCCAGGGGCGGCGAAGCCGAGCGAGCCGTAGCTCTGCGCGGCTGCGCTCGGCGCCGCGCGCGCCACCGGCGTGAACTTCGGGCTGACCTTGCCGGAGTCCAGCTTCTTGCCCCACAGCAGCGAGCCGACGGTGATGTAGATGAAGATCACGCCACCGGCGATCGCGGCCATGCCGGTGATGCCGACCAGGCCCATCATCAGGTACGCAGCACCCGGCCATTCGTAGGCCAGCGCCGCGCCCTCGAAGGCCATGTCCCAGTGGCGGCGCGACACCCCCAGCGTGCCCGCGCCCATCATCACCAGGGTGAAGGCGTACATCGACAGGCCGAACAGGTACGGCTGCCACTTGGCCAGCGTCGGCGCGATCATCTCGCGCCTGAACAGCACCGGGATCAGGTAGAAGGTCAGCGCCATGAAGGTCAGCGTGGTGCCGATGACCACCGTGGCGTGGAAGTGCCCCGGCACGTAGATCGTGTTGTGGATGATCAGGTTCAGCTGCTCGGTGCCCATCATCACGCCGGTGATGCCGCCGAGGAAGCCGAAGCCGACGATCGAGATGAACACGCCGCTGAAGGTCGGGTTGCCCCACGGCGCCTTGCGCAGCCATTCGAACAGACCCTTGGTGTAACCCTTGTTGCGCTGCGCGACTTCCATCGCGCCGGGGATCGTCAACCCGTGCAGCATCGACGCCAGCACCGCGAAGTACATGAAGTAGCTGGTGTTGATCACCTTCCAGGCGGTGGACACGCCCGGGTCGGCCAGCAGGTGGTGCGCGCTGGCCAGCTGCAGGAACAGGATGTACAGCAAGAAAGCGGTGCGGCTGACGCGCTCGCTCATCGGCTTGGCGCCGAAGACGACCGCGGCCACCAGGTACCAGATCGAGATGTGCGCGGCGACGTTGATCTGCTGCGAGCTGTGGCCCAGCGCCCACCACACCGTGCGGTACACCAGCGGGTCGACGTGCATCAGGCCCAGCGACATGAACCACGCCGGCACGATGATCGCCGCACCCGACAGCAGCGTGAACACCGCGATGATCGCGGCGGTGATCGCACCGAAGGTGACCAGCGGCACCGAGCCTTCGTAGGTCTTCTCGCGCTTGGCGACCACCAGCGTGCCGAAGAAGACGAAACACGCGATCAGCGCGCCAACGGCGAACAGGATGATGCCGAGGTAGAAGTTCGGCGCGGCCAGCATCGGCACGTACGAGGTCATCATCACGCTCGAGCTGCCCTGGAACACCGCGACGTTGTTCAGCACCGAGCCGATGACCATCAAAGCGAACGCGGCCCAGGCGATCTTCGGCGTGGCGATGCGACAGCGCAACAGCGTCGACGACGCGAAGTACAGCACCGCGATCTCGAAGAAGATGATCCAGAAGATCAGCATGTCCAGACCGTGCGCCGTGAGCACCATGTAGAAGGTGTCCGCCGGCAGCCAGTGCACCGCCGGCCAGCGCGTCAGCACGACGCCGATGGCCAGCAAGCCGCCGATCAACAGCCAGACGACGCCGACGAAGGCGTTGGCCTTGATCAGCCATTCGGCCTGATTCTCGAACTGCAACCCGGATCGCGGGCAGGTCCGATAAGTGGTAGTCACGCTCATCGCCCCGCTCCCCTCACTTGACGTACAGGCGGCCGACCATCTGGTGATGGCCGATGCCGCAGAACTCGTTGCACACGATCGAATACTGGCCGGACTGGTTCGGCGTGACCGTCACGACGTGCTCGAAGCCCGGCACCATCTGGATGTTGATGTTGGCCGGCTGCAGCGAGAAGCCGTGGTTGTAGTCCAGCGCGGTCAGATGCAAGCGGTAGGTCTGACCCTTCTCCAGTTCGAGGATCGGCCAGAACGCCCACAGCCGCCCGAGCAGGTAGACGTCGCTGCCCGGCGGCGGCGCGACCACCGGGATCTGCTGATCGGTCTCGGTGCGCACGGTGTACTTGTCCACCATGGCCTGCGCCTTGGCGGTGAACTGCTCGGGGGTGGTGCGGTAGGTCTCGGTCGACAGGTTCTGGTTGCCCCAGATGTGCCAGCCGACCATCATGAAGAAAAGGATCATGCACCACGTCAAGGCGATCACGATCCACGTGCCCTCGACTCGGTCGATCGGATGCTTGATCCACAGGCGGTCGCTCGGCGGGAGGATGGCGCTCATCGTGCGGTTCCTTGTTGTCTTGTCACTTTGCCGGCGCTCACTTGCTCACCGGAATCAGCAGGATCTCGACCACGCCCCACAGGTTGTAGACAACCATCGGGATCATCACGCCCAGGAACAGCAGCATGAACGGGTTGTCGAGCAGCTTTTGCAGCCATGGCACGGGTTCGTTCGGATCATCGTGGTGGGATTGACTCATGTCGCTTCCTCGGTCAGCGCAGCCGATGCGCGGCGCAAAAAATGCGCGGGTGCTGGGGATTCTGTGGATCAAGGCGCTGCGGTGACTTGAACCAATTCAAGGAATCGCCAGAAGCCCGCCGCTTCGCAGCGTGATGGACTGCGCCGCCGGCGCACTACCATGCGGTGCCGCAGCGAAAGGTGGCGCGCCGCTTTGCGTGCGCGCCCCAAGGGCCGCGCCGGGATGTCCGCCGCAGCCTGAGCCCTTGCGTGCAAGCGCCTGTCCTGGCAGCGGGACCAGGCCGAAATCGGGTGCGCGACGATCATCTGGATCAGCCCGATCCAGGGGTCGCAAGCCGCGCCCGGGCGTCATGGTTCGAATTGGATCCCACCGACTGGAGCTGACCTTGCCCACCCAAGAACGACGATTGCGCCTGCTGCGCGTGATGGCCCTGATCTGCGCGGCGCTGATGCTGGTGACGATCTCGCTGAGCGCCTACATGCGGCTGTCGCAGGCCGGATTGGGTTGCAGCGACTGGCCCGCTTGTTATGCGCAGGGCCTGCGCGCAGCGCAGTCAGGCAAAGCCTTGGCCAGCACCGAGGGCGTCGCGCTGGCACGGCTGGCGCATCGCGCCGTCGCGTCGGTGACACTCGTCCTTGTCATCGTCATGGTGATGACCGCGTTGGCAAGCAAGCCGCCGCTGAAGCGCCAGGGCGCATACGCCGCCGCACTGCTGGGCGTCGCCGCCGCGCTGGCCGCGCTCGGCATCGCCACACCTGGCGCGCGGCTGCCGATCGTGGCGATCGGCAACCTGCTTGGCGGTTTCGTCATGCTGGCCCTGTGCGTGCGCTTGGCCGCCAGCACGCGGCGGATGCCGCCCGCGCGCGCCGCAAACGAACCGCGCCTGGGCGCATGGGGCATCGCCGCGCTGGTGCTGCTGTGCTTGCAGCTTGCCGGCGGCGCATTGGTCAGTGCGTCCTACGCCGCGCTGTCGTGCAGCGGCTTGACTGACTGCACGCGCGCGGCCGCCGCATCGGGTTGGGATTGGCAGGCGCTCAGCCCGTGGCGCGAGCCCGTGTTCGCGCCCACCCCATTGCCGATCCATCGCGAAAGCGGACTCGCGCTTTGGCTGCACCACATCGGCGCGATCGTCGTGGTGCCGTTGCTGGCCTGGGCCGGGTGGGTTGGCTGGCGGCGCGGCCGGCGGCTCGGCGCGTCGACGCTGCTTGCGTTGCTGGCAGCCCAGGCTGCCTTGGGTTCGATGATCGTCGCCTACGGCATGCCGCTGGCGGGCGTGCTGCTGCACAACTTGCTGGCTGCACTTGTGCTGGCGACCTTGGCCGTGCTGGTCTGAG
>CALBTN010000378.1 GCA_937967345.1 uncultured Rubrivivax sp.
TGACGCCGCCGCCCTTGCCGCGGCCGCCGGCGTGGATCTGCGCCTTGACCACCCAGATCGCGCCGCCGAGCTTTTGCGCGGCCTCGGTGGCCTCGTGCACGGTGAACGCGGGGT
The DNA here is from genome assembly GCA_937967345.1 of uncultured Rubrivivax sp. Classification (GTDB taxonomy): domain Bacteria; phylum Pseudomonadota; class Gammaproteobacteria; order Burkholderiales; family Burkholderiaceae_C; genus Rubrivivax. Next base: position 115 of record CALBTN010000378.1, read on the forward strand.
AGCCGCGCGGCACCGGCACGCCGAAGTTGCGAAGGATTTCCTTGCCTTGGTATTCGTGGATCTTCATGAGCGGACTCGCACTGAGAAGGTGGCGATGCCAGATGGCGCAAGCGCCCGATGATCGGGCAAGCGCCTTGCAGCATCCTGAAACTGGCGGCGCCCGCCGCAGGCTTGGGCCCGGGTCCGGGGCGCGCGCACTTTATCACGCGGTTTGGGATCGGCCGGCGCGCGGGTGGCGGCACGGGCCGGGCGATATCAATCGGGCACGAAGCGGTCGACCGCGTCGCTGACGATGCCGTCGATGCCTAGCGCGAGCAGCTGCTGCGCCCGTTCGGGTTCGTTGACCGTATAGACCAGCGCGCGCAGCCCGGCGCCGTGCAGCCTGGCGATCAGCGCGGCGTCCATCAGCTTGTGATCGGTGATCACCGCGACGCAGCCCAGCTCGCCGGCCAGCAACAGCGCGTCGTCGGGCAGCTTGTCCAGCAGCAGCGCGCGCGGCAGTTCGGGCGCGACCGCGCGCGCCGCGCGCAGCGCATCGGGCTGGAACGAGCTCAGCAGCGGCACGCGCGCCTGGCCAAACCACAGCCGTGCCACCTCGGTGGCGACCACCGCGCCGGTGTGCGCGTCGCTGCCGGGGCTGGGCTTGATCTCCAGGTCCAGCGCGTAGCCGTTGTGCTGCACGAAGGCAGCGATGGCGCGCAGGCTGGGCAGCGGCTCGCCGGCGTAGGCGCGGCTGTGCCAGCTGCCGGCGTCGAGCTGCGACAACGCGTGCCACGCTTGTTCACCGGCGTTGCCCCGGCCGCTGCTGGTGCGCTCGAGCGTGGCATCGTGCAGCAGGAAGGGCACGCCGTCGGCGCTGAGCTTGACGTCGCATTCGAAGGCGCGCCAGCCGTAACTGGCGCCCAGCCGGAAGGCGGCCAGCGTGTTCTCCGGCGCCAGCTTGCCGGCGCCGCGGTGCGCGATCCACTTCGGGTAGGGCCAGTGCTTCATGTCACGCGCTGCCCGCTGTCGGCGTCGAACCAATGCAGCCGCTCGGCGGGCACGCCCAGTGCCACGCGCGCGCCGGGCGCCGGCGATGCCAAGGTGCCGTCGATGCGCACGATGAACAGCGTCTCGCCGATGCGCGCGTACACCAGCCGCTCGGCGCCCAGCGTCTCCACCACCTCGACCTGCAGCTGCCAGTCGCCTTCGCCCCACAGCGCGTGCTCGGGGCGCAGGCCGAGGATCAGCTCGCCGTCGCCCACGATCACCTTCACGTCGGGCGCAAAGAATGGCCGCAGCAGCGCCGCCTCGTGGGCCGCGATCAGCTTGTTGGTCAGCCTGCGCCGCGCCTGGA